>CAZSIG010000322.1:0-5105 GCA_964606195.1 uncultured Anaerolineales bacterium | reverse complement strand
TGCGTCATCTTGTCCGCGTAGCCGGAATCTTCCACCGCCGCGACCGCGTCGCCGCCGCCGATGATGGTCACGCCGGGGCATTCCGCGACCTTCGCGGCGACCGCTTTAGTCCCCTTCGCGAAGTTTTCCATCTCATAAACCCCTAATGGACCGTTCCAAACCACCGTTTTCGCGCCAGTGATGATTTCGCCGAATTTCTCCACCGTCTCAGGACCAACATCCAGAATTCGCCAGCCTGCCGTCACACCATCCACACTGATCGTCTGGGAGTTGGCGTCGTTATCGAACGCGTCCGCGATCACCGCGTCGGTAGGTAGCACGAGTTTGTCCGCGCCGCGTTTCAGCAGTTCTTTGGCGGTATCTACGCTCTCCTCCTCCACCAGCGAATCGCCCATCTCTAAACCTTGCGCTTTGAAAAAGGTGTTCGCCATACCGCCGCCGATGAGCAGTTTGTCCACTTTGCCCAACAGATTCTCGATGACCGTGATTTTGTCGGAGACCTTCGCGCCGCCGAGGATCGCGACGAAGGGGCGCTCGGGATTCTCAATTGCCTTGCCCAAGAAGTTGATTTCCTTTTCCATCAGGAACCCGGCGACTGCGGGCAGATGTTCCGCTACCCCCGCGGTGGAGGCGTGGGCGCGGTGCGCGGTGCCGAACGCGTCGTTGACGTAGACCTCGCCCCACTCCGCGAGCTGTTTGGCGAAATCGGCGTCGTTCTTTCGCTCCTCCGCGTGAAAGCGCAGGTTTTCTAGCACAATCACATCGCCCGGGTTCATCGCCATCACCGCGTCACGTATTTCGGCGCCGATACAATCGGGGAGGAATTTGACCTCTTTGCCCAGTTTATTCGCCAAGTGTTTCGCGACCGGCTGGAGACTAAATTCGGGCTTGACCTCTCCCTTTGGGCGTCCTAGATGAGACATGAGCACGACCGCCGCGCCGTTGTCCAGCAGATATTTGATGGTCGGCAGCGCGGCGACGATGCGCGTCTCGTCACCAACTTTGCCCTCCTTAAGCGGCACGTTGAAATCAACGCGCACCAGCACTCGTTTACCCTGTACATCAATGTCTTTGATAGTTTTCTTATCCATTAGAAACGATCCTCCTTGATTAAATATAAGATATACATCACGCGACAATATTAAACACATTTATGAAGCAACCGTCGCGGGCGGTGGAGATACTTCTGTAACCAGCAATTTGAATTTGTCTACAGCTTCTTGCAACGATTCGATATCGGGCGCGTCTAACGCGGCATCCACGAGAGCCTGTAATTGCGTATCGGTCAACCGCGCCAGCAGATTCTCCAACGACAATTCTAGTTCAGTAGGTATGGCGCCAAAGCGGTGGTAAACAATATGGCGCAGCATCATTTGCTTAGTGGATAATTCGGCGCGGACAACCTCTCCTGTTGAGATTCCCTCTTTTCTCTTCAATATCCGCTCAACAAAGTGTGGATCATCCATCTTTCTTTCAAGTAGCCTCTCAAAGATTTTCTCGAAGAAATCTGATTCTTCCATCAATTTCACCTCCTCCTCAAAGAAATGCCAGAGAAAATCGGAGCTGAAATGCCGCGCTCCGATAGTCACCGCGCAAGCTAGTAAATCGGCGCGTTTCTGGCGATCTGGTTCTTGTAATAACAACTCTCGTTCGCGTTGTAGCAAGTCCTCATTTGGTTGCGATACTAATACAGGTAAGAGTGGTACAAGGGCGCGCCACTTACCCGCGAGAATCTCCTCAGTGTATTCCCACAATTTGACAATGGGATATTCAAAACGCGTCACTGTTACAGCACCTGCGCGAGTTCCGTAAACATGAGGGATAGGTGCTTCGCGGCGGCGTAGATATAAAACCACTGACCACACAGGCAAATCGAATTTCTTAGTCAGCAGCGCGGAATAGACAAACATGCGTTTGGGCACATCGGATTCGTGTTTGGTTTGAAATTCCAAATGCAGCAAAGCTTCCTCTGTTCCATCAGGCGTATCTGTGACGATATGATGTACAAAATCAACGCGTTCTTCGGGCAAAGCCAACGTGACATTGTCTTCTGTGCCTATCAAACGCGCTGACACATCGGGAAATATCAATCGTAACAATGTATTCGCGTAATCTCGCGCGATAACCTTGAGCACGCGGTCAAATGGAGTCAATGACATTTACTCATTCTCTGCTTCTGCAGTACGCCGCGCCACATCCTCTTCCACTTCCACCGCGGCGGTGGCGATTGCCCAACTGACGACACCCCAGCCCCCCGCGGAGATAACAATCGCCAATACCCACGATAGCGGCGTAGGATTCTCCACGAAGCCGCGAAACATGCCGATAATCGCTAGTATCGCGGCGACCGTCCCGAAAAAAACGCCGATTTTAGTAGGTCCGTCCAGTTTGTTCCAGAGATTCAATATTTTTTCCATAGTTTCTTCTCCCCAATTCAAGCTCATGTATTATACCAAACCTCAAGTAAAAACCAAAAACGACCGCGCCGTCAGCGCGTCTATTCGCCCATTTCGTTTGCTTCTTTCGCGGGCTTGGGTTAAAATGTGAGATTAGAGATTAGAAATGAGAAATTGCAAAGTAGCTCTCTCACTTCTAATTTCTCATTTCTTTATCAGGAGGAGCAAGATGAGTTTAACTTTTCAGGAAGCAATCATCCGTTTAGAAGGGTTTTGGGCAGAACGCGGTTGTGTTATCTGGCAGCCGTACAACGTCAAGGTTGGCGCGGGGACGATGAACCCCGCGACGACCCTGCGCGTTTTGGGTCCGGAGCCATGGAACGTCGGCTACGTCGAGCCATCCATTCGCCCTGACGACAGCCGCTACGGGGAAAATCCCAACCGCATGAGGCAGCATTATCAATATCAAGTCATCCTCAAGCCTGATCCGGGCAACCCGCAGGAGTTGTATTTGGAGAGCTTAGAGGCGTTGGGCATCAACCGCCGCGAGCATGACCTGCGCTTCGTCGAGGACAATTGGGAATCGCCCGCACTCGGCGCGTGGGGCTTGGGTTGGGAGGTTTGGCTCGATGGACAGGAAATCACGCAGTTCACCTATTTCCAACAGGCGGGTGGCGTGAACCTCGACCCCGTCGCGGTCGAATTGACCTACGGTTTAGAGCGGATAGTCATCGCGTTGCAGCGGGTGAAATCGTTCAAGGAGATCGAGTGGGTGAATGGCGTTACTTACGGTGATGTGAACTTGCAAGGTGAAGTGGAATACAGCAAATATAACATCGACTACGCCGATGTAGAGCGCATGGTACGATTGTATGATGAGTACGAGGCGGAAGCGAAAGGCATGATGGAGAAGGGACTGGTGCTCCCCGCGTACGATTACATTCTGCAATGTTCGCACACCTTCAACATCCTCGACACGCGCGGCGCAATCGGAGTGACGGAACGCGCTAGTTATTTCCACCGAATGCGCGACTTGACGCGGAGTGTCGCCGCATTGTATCTCGCACAGCGGCAGGAGTTGGGGTATCCGCTGATGGAAAAAGGGATGTCACTGCGCGTCGATAAAAAAGTGCAACCTGAAACGAAAGAGATAAAGACCGGCAGCGGCGATTTCGTATTTGAAATTGGCTCGGAGGAACTGCCCGCGACCGATTTGACCGCCGCGTTGGAGCAACTAGAAACTCTCACGCCTAAAATGCTGGAAGAGGCGCGGTTGACTTATGATGAGGTCAAGATCGTCGGCACCCCGCGCCGCCAAACTGTCTATGTGACCAATCTCATCAGCCAGCAGCCCGATTTGGCGCAGGAGATACGCGGTCCCGCCGTTAAGATAGCTTACGACGCGGAGGGTAGTCCCACGAAAGCCGCGCTGGGGTTCGCGCGCGGCAAAGGGGTAGATGTAAGCGAACTAGAACGGCGCGAGATGGAGGGGGGGGAATATGTCGTCGCTAAAGTGGTAGAGAAAGGACGCCCCGCGACGGAGATTTTGGCGGAAATGTTGCCACAGCTCATCGCCGATTTGCGGTTTGGCAAGACCATGCGCTGGCGACCTGGTGCGGAGTTCGCGGAACATGCTTCCGCGTGGGGATTGGACATCAGCGGCGTCAGCATCAGCGATGTGGCGTATTCGCGCCCGATTCGCTGGTTAGTCGCGCTGCATGGTGACGCGGTGGTTCCGTTCGAGTACGCCGGAGTAAAGAGTGGAAACGTCACGCGCGGCTTGCGCCCGCTGCGCTCGCCTGATATTGTGTTACCCCGCGCTGAGGATTACTTTTCCGCGATGGCGGAAAATGATATTGTGGTGGATGTCGAGGAGCGTAAAGCGCGCATTCGCCAGCAGATTGACGCCCTCGCGGCAGAGGTGAATGGCGCGATACCCGATAATCCAGAGTTGTTGGCAGAAGTGACCAATCTAGTGGAATGTCCCACCGCGCTGCGCGGTGAATTCGACGCGGAGTTTTTGGAACTGCCCACGCCAGTGTTGATCGCAGTGATGCGCAAACACCAGCGTTATTTCCCCATCGTTACTCCCCCTAACCCCCCCACTCAAGTAGGGGGGACAGAGGGAGAGCTGATGCCCTATTTCATCGCGGTACGCAACGGCGACGCGGAGCACTTGGATATAGTGCGTGAGGGCAATGAGGATGTACTGCGCGCTCGCTTCGCCGATGGACAGTTCTTCTTCAACGCGGACATAAAACATAAACTGGCAGATTTCCTACCGCGCCTGAGTACGCTGACTTTTCAAGAGAAGCTAGGATCGATGCTGGATAAGGTGAAGCGACTAGAGGAAATCATGCCGCGATTGTGCGAGCAAGTTGGCTTGACCGGTGCGGATAAAGAGACCGCCATTCGCGCCGCGCATCTGAGCAAGGCAGATTTGGCGACCGACATGGTCGTGGAGTTGACCTCGTTGCAAGGGATTATGGGGCGCATCTACGCCGAACGCGATGGAGAACCGCCCGTGGTCGCACGGGCAATATTCGAACATCAGTTACCGCGTTATGCTGGAGATAAGCTGCCCGAGACGCTGCCCGGCGCGGTCGTGGGTATCGCGGATAAGCTGGATAGTTTGGTTGGACTGTTCGCAGTAGGCTTGAAGCCGACCGCGACGCGCGACCCGTTCGCGTTGCGCCGCGCCGCGTTGGG
>CAZSIG010000321.1:0-5114 GCA_964606195.1 uncultured Anaerolineales bacterium | reverse complement strand
AGGGGGCGTCCCCATGCGGGGTTAAACGACGGACGCGAAGTTTTCTCAAAGGAATAATTTTGCTACTAGCATACGCGGTCATACGCTATCATTTAAGATCATATTTTTCAGATGATACAAATTACAGCCAAAACTCTGCACTCTCCGCGTGCTCGGCGGTAAAAATACACCGAAGTTGTGTAAGTCCTATCATAAACAAAAAAGACCTTCAAAGTCCGCGAGACTTCGAAAGTCTTTATCATCACACTAACCCAACGTCATTAGCCGTGCCATCGTGTTATTCCTCATCAGCTAGATGTAACGCTTCACTATATAAATCACCGCTGACTCGAAATTCATCCTCTTGTGCCGCTATCAGTTGTTCTTTCACAGATCGCACACCACCGCCTGCTTACTCATCAATCACCTCGCGGTGCAAATCTTCCGGGCTGATTTGAGAAATAGGGATGCCGTAATCCGCGCATAAATCCATGAATAACACTCGCGGCACTCCTGCCATTACTGCCGCCGCGCCTGAAGATAGCTTTCCTATGTCTCTACTTTCCCAATCAAGCTGCTGCCATTGCTGGCACCGGCGGCGATTCCACATAGGTAAAGGGGATATGCTCTGTCGGTGACGCCTGAAAATTAGACAACTTTAGGAACTGGCTAACCGGCATGGAAGTGAGTAAGTGCAATACTAGTTCTCTTAAATCATCAGGTATGTCATCCAGCGCGTTCAGAGGATAGCTACGCGGTCCGTACTCAGTCTGTTCTGTCAAAATGGAGAAGTGTAACAGCGTCAAGCTGACAGCGCGGTGGGTCTGTTTGTTGAGCCGTAAGATAATATGGTCAGTTAGCTCCACCCCCGTCGCGGGTTCGTTTTCCCCAAATAAAACTTCCAACATATCGTTCTCCGCGTCGTAAACTAATCGCGCGGGTGTACCATCATTGGCTATTATTTCTGTCTGATAAAAATTAAGTTCGTCCATCACACTCACCTTCTCGAATAGATATACTTAGCCCAGCCAGTTACGACGAAATTATTGGCAATATATCTCCCATGCTCATCAAGACGCGTTTTGAACACTACAATAACTACCAGATGATTATTATCCGGCAGCAACTCATCAAATTGCTTGTAGTACCGATATTCGTTGGGAATCAGAACAGCCTGTTTGCGCCGTCCGGCGCGGAGTGTTTCCAGAAACAGCTCAAAAAATGGCTCCAACTCTGGACGGGATTCCAAAATGTGTTGCCAACGTTCTTCTGTGAAGTAAATGGTGTTCCCATATCTGTCTTGAACTGTCCATTTGCTCATCAATGTTCCTTTACAAAAGCAAATTTGTAATCCTCAATCCTTCAACTAAATTGTAACCAGAGCCGCGTAATTTAGCAAATACTTCCCGCGAGTTCGAAACTCGCGGGAAGTTCACTACCCTACCCCAGCGCCGCCAACCGCTCCGTCATACTATTTCTCTCCAGCTAGCAATAAAGCTTCATCATACAAATCATTGCTGAGGCGAAATCCCTCCTCTTGTGCCATTACTAGTTGTTCTTTCACCGCCGAAATCAACCCATTCTTTTTGGCTCTCAATAAAATCCCCACTGTTCCCACTATTCTTAATCCCATTTTTCCTGCCAACAAACGCGCATGATAATCGTCAATTCCCGCAATACAGTTAGGGTGAGTACAAGCGTATGCTATAACCGATCTTTCGCCCGCGCCAAGCCGATTAGACGGCAAGTTATCTATGTCTGCTTGCTTAACCGCCACCAGCGTCATCCAGTCTACCAAGCGCGGATTGACAGTATCCACCCGCAGCAGTCGACCAGCATCAAGCTCCAAACTTACCTCTTCTGTGATATATACTAATTTGAACAACGCGGTTAGCAAATCAATCTGGTCAATACGTCCCAGGTACAATAACACCGACGTATCACACACCACCGCCTGCTTACTCATCAATCACCTCGCGGTGCAAATCTTCCGGGCTGATTTGAGAAATAGGGATGCCGTAATCCGCGCATAAATCCATGAATAACACTCGCGGCACTCCTGCCATTACTGCCGCCGCGCCTGAAGATAATTTTCCTAACCAGAAGAGCATCAACGCCGCGTAAAGCCGTATATCTCGTCCCAATTCTTCCGGTGTACGATTTAGCATACCGCGAATCTCATGAGGAATATGAATTGTTAAGGCATCTTCCATACTGACAGTGCTCATAACTCACCTCCTGCACCAATTATACTTCACAATCCCTCGTCGCGCAAGGAAAATCATACTGCCAGAAAACAGACTTCCGAAGTCCGCAAAACTTCGGAAGTCTGTATCACTACCCTACCCCAGCGCCGCCAACCGCTCCGTCAGCTTCGCGGCGCGCGCTTGATAATCTGCCAGCTTTGCACGCTCGCCCTCCACTACTTCTGTCGGTGCCTTGTTCACAAAGCCCGCGTTACCCAAGAGCTTCTCCAACCGCGCTATCTGGCTCTCCGTCTCTGCCACTTCCTTGTTCAATCGCGCCCTTTCGCGATCAATATCGACCATTCCCGCCAGCGGCAGGTACGCGGTCACTTCGTCTATCACCAGCGCGACCGCCTGCTCCGGTTTCTCCGCCAACTGCTCTTCAATGACCAGATTGTCCGCGTCGAGGCGCGCCAACGTGGTCAGTATCGCGGCTTGGGCGCGCAACTGCTCCGCCGCACCGCCCGCCGCGATGATTGCCGTGATGTATCGCGCCGGTTCGACCTCGTATTCGGCGCGGGCGTTGCGAATGGCGCGCACCAATTCTGTCGTCGTCTGCATCTCCCGCTCCGCGGCGTCGTCCGTCGCGCCCGCGGGCGGATATGGCGCGACGATAATCGCCTCGCTCCACGTCTCATCGCCCGCCGCGTCCTTGAGGTGCTGGTAGACCTCCTCGGTGACGAACGGCATAAACGGGTGCAATAAACGCAGCGTGCGCTCCAGCACATGCACCAAAATCGCCAACGTGCTCTCCTCCAGTGCCGCGTCGCGAAGCTGCGTCTTCGCGATTTCGATGTACCAGTCGCAGTATTCGCCCCACAAGAAATCGTAAATCTGCCGCCCCGCCTCGCCAAACTGATAGTTATCCATCAACTCGGTCACGCGTTTGATGAGATTGTTATGCCGCGATAATATCCACCGGTCGGGCAGCGTCAAATCTTCCAAATCGCAAATCTGCAAATCTGCAATCGCTGCACTTGCTCCCTCTGCTGATTTGCCCATTTGCCCATCTGTCGATTTGCCCATTTGCCCATTTGCCCATTTGTCGATTTGCATATTCACGTACCGCGCCGCGTTCCAAATCTTGTTAGCGAAGTTGCGATTACCCTCGATTTTCGCGGGCGAGAGTTTCATGTCGTTACCCGGCGTCGAGCCGGTCAACAGCGTGAAGCGGAGCGCGTCCGCGCCGAACTCTTCGATGATGAGCAGCGGGTCGTATTTGTGCGCGTCGGGCATCGACTTGCTGATTTTCGTGCCCTTCTCATTACGGACTAGACCGTGCAGATAAACCGTGTCGAACGGAATGTCGTTCGTGCAATACAATCCTTGCATAATCATGCGCGCCACCCAGAAAAAGAGAATGTCATAGCCGGTCTCCAGCGTGCTAGTTGGGTAAAAACGCTTGAGGTCATCGGTCTCCGCGGGCCAGCCGAGCGTGGAGAAGGGCCACAGCCCCGACGAGAACCAGGTATCGAGCACATCTTCGTCCTGATGAATGTTCGCGCCGCCGCAGTGCGCGCACGCGGTCGGGTCTTCCAGCGTGCAGGTCTCCTTGCCACAATCGTCACAATACCAGACCGGAATCCGATGCCCCCACCACAACTGCCGCGAGATGCACCAATCGCGAATGTTCTCCATCCAGTTGTAGTAGATTTTGTCGAACCGTTCGGGGATAATCCGAATGCGCCCATCGCGCACCACCTCTATCGCCGGCTCGGCGAGCGGCTTGATTTTGACGAACCACTGCGTCGAGATGCGCGGTTCGGTGATGGTGTGGCACCGCTGGCAGTGGCCGACCGCATGAGTATGCGGCTCAATTTTCACCAGCAGTCCCTCGCGCTGCAAATCCTCCACCAGATTGGCGCGACAGGCGAAGCGTTCTTGTCCCGCGTACAGACCCGCCGCGTCGCTCATCGTGCCGACATCGGTCATCACATCGGGCATACCCAAGCTATGCCGCCGTCCGGTCTCGTAGTCGTTCGGGTCGTGCGCGGGCGTAATCTTCACCGCGCCGGTGCCGAAATCGCTCTCCACCACCTCGTCGGCGATGATGGGAATGGGGCGATTTTGCGCGGGCAACAGCGCGGTGCGCCCCACCACGCTCGTGTATCGCTCATCGGCGGGATTGACCGCGACGGCGGTATCGCCCAGTATCGTCTCCGGGCGCGTCGTCGCGACGGTGATGAACTCGGTCGCGCCTTCTGCCCATTTGCCACTCCCCCATTCGCCGCGCGGTTCGTTCCATTCGTCACTAAGCAGCGGGTAGCGCACGTACCACAGGTTGGTCTGCGCCTCCTCGTGCTCGTTCTCCAGGTCAGAAATCGCGGTGGTGCAGCGCGGGCACCAGTTCACTAGATACGCGCCGCGATAAATCAGCCCGTCGTTGTAGAAGTCGACGAAGCATTTGCGCACGGCGTGTGACAGCCCCTCATCGAGGGTGAACCGCTCGCGCTCCCAATCGCAGGAGACGCCGAGCCGCCGGTGCTGTTCGGTGATAATCGCGCCATGTTCGGTGCGCCACTCCCAACACTTCTCGATGAACTTCTCGCGCCCCACGTCGTGCCGCGTCAAGCCCTGTTTGCCCAGTTCGCGCTCCACCACGTTCTGCGTGGCGATGCCCGCGTGGTCGCTGCCGGGCACCCAGAGCGTCGGTTCGCCCTTCATGCGGTGATAGCGAATCATCGCGTCCTCCAGCGCGGCGGTGATGGCGTGCCCCAAGTGCAGTATCCCCGTCACGTTCGGCGGGGGCATGGAGATGACGAAGGGCTTTTTGTCCGCGTCGCGGCGCGGTTTGAAGTAGCCCTGCGCCTCCCACCAATCGTATAATCGTTTTTCCACATCGCGTGGATTGTATGCTTTGTCCATGTTCTTCTCCTTTTTTGTAATTAG
>CAZSIG010000320.1:0-5146 GCA_964606195.1 uncultured Anaerolineales bacterium | reverse complement strand
CCCACCGCGCCATCTGCCGCGGGCAGGGCATTGACTATGTTGCCTACCAACGTTGCCACGTTGCGAATCTGCGGTCCGCCCACCTTGCTACATGCCTCAGCCAACACATGCGCTCTCTCCTGAATCAACGCTGAATTTGCAATCTGCGCATGTGTCACCTGTGCACCGATCTCGATGTATCCTTCGCGTTCCTCGATGTAATTCAGATTGGGGATACGCGTGATGTCCACCATCACCGTCGAGGGACAGGTGCCGCGCTCCGCTTGTAACACTAAATCAGTTCCCCCGGCAATGATACGCGCCTCATGATTATGCTCCGCGAGCATTTGCAATGCCTCTTCTACTGTATTCGGAAACAAATATTTTCGCCACTTCATCGTGTGCTAACCTCCTGACCAATAAACAGACCTTGTCATTGAGTATTGCGTGCTATTACTTTGCCCATTGCTAGATTGGGCAAATGGTGATATAATTTACCGCGAGGTTAATTGTAACTTTTTATTTACTTCCTGTCAAAATGTCGCGGTGAAGGGAAGGGGTTTATGGGGTTGTTATCGGCTGATACTCCCCGCGAGATTGAGCAATTTCAAATCGAACACTTTAGACGTATGTCCGCGCAGCGCAAGTTAGAATTGGTCGGTGATTTGAATCGCGCCGTACGCGAACTTGCGCTCGCGGGGTTGCGCCAACGTCATCCCCAAGACACTCCAAAGCAACTTAGAAGGCGCCTGGCTGACCTGCTTTTGGGACCGGAGTTAGCCGAACGCGCTTATGGTCCGCTAGTAGAGGAAATTGAATGTTAGCAGAGTCAATAGCCGCGCCCTTGATGGTAGCTGATGTCCTCGATTCGCTCGGTGTTGCATACGCCATTGGCGGTTCACTGGCGGGCGCGATACATGGTGTTGTGCGTACTACGATAGACGCGGATTTTGTGGCAGATTTACACATGGAACATGCCGCACCATTGGTTCAGATGTTATCCGATGAATTCTATGTCGATTTAGCTACCGTACGCGCCGCGATTAGCCATCATAGTTCCTTTAACTTGATTCATCTGGAGACGATGTTCAAAGTAGACATCTTCGTAGTTAAACCGCGCTCTTTCGACCGCGCGCAATTGGCGCGGCGCGAATTGCATTTATTGAACGGAAAGCCACTGCAGAGTGCTTATTTCGTCAGCGCAGAGGACATCGTGCTCGCTAAGTTGGAATGGTATCGACAAACTGGTGAGACTTCTGATCGCCAATGGCGCGATGTGCTAGGGGTGTTGCAAGTGCAAGGTGAGCGATTAGACTATAATTATATGCGCGGTATGTCTATGGAGTTGAATATGGGCGATTTATTGGAGAAGGCTTTTGAGCAGGGCAAGAAATAGGACGCGGATTTGCGCGGATTAACGCGGATAAAGGACGCAAATCCTGAAAATCCGCGTTAATCCGCGTCCCTAAAAATTGCTTAGCCATCCAAGAACTTATTTAGGAACAAGTCTACTCTCTTGGAATGCAGAGAGAAGATGTAATCCTTTTTACAGTATTTGCGTAGTTTTAACATAAACCCGCGTTAGCAGTTTAAATTTGTGATATTTGACCATGATTCAACAATCGGCAGACGAGAAAAAATGGATAGCCCAAGCGCGGCGCGGCGACCTCGACGCGTTCAATGAGCTTGTGCGCGCCTATCAATCGCTGCTGTATAACACCGCGTATCGCATTCTGGGCAACCCCGACCGCGCCGCAGATGCTACGCAGGAGGCGTTCATTTCCGCATACCGCGCCATCAAAAAGTATCGTGGCGGCTCGTTCAAGGGGTGGCTCATGCGCATCGTGACTAACGCCTGTTATGATCAACTGCGCGTTAAACAGCGCAAACCCGCCACCTCGCTCGATGAGATGGCGGAGAATATCGACGGGGAACATCTCGTTTACCTCACCGACGACGCGGAGTCGCCGGAGGAATATACACTGCGGCAAGAGTTGTCACGCGGTATACAACATGGTATCAACACTCTGCCTGCCGAGCAGCGCATTGCGCTCGTGTTGCGCGACGTGCAGGGATTTAGCTACGATGAGATCGCGGAGATAGCGGAGGTATCATTGGGAACGGTCAAATCGCGCATTAGTCGTGGGCGCGCCAAGCTGCGCGATTATCTGCTGGAGCAAACGGAACTTTTGCCCGCGTCGTATCGTCTAAAAGATAGAGATTAAGTATCGCGAGAATATAGAAACCAATGAAACACAGAGGGCACAGAGCTTTTTTTTCCGAATAAAGTATGATGGAATTTCTGCGGAACTTGGGCAAAACCGAACATGAGCGGGTGAATGGGTGGCTCTCCACGTATCTTGATGATGAGCTTACATCATCACAACGAAAACGCGTCGAGCGTCACTTGAATACCTGCGCGGCTTGCCAGCGCGAACTCGAAACCCTACGTCAAACCGCGCATCTGCTACAGCGAACGCCCGCGATAAAGGTTCCGCGCTCGTTTATTCTAAATTCTGTTCAGGTAACAACTCAGCCTGCGCGGTGGCAAATGGGCTATATCTACCTGCGCGGGGCGACCGCATTCGTCACGGTGCTGTTCTTGCTCGTCGTCGCGGGCGATTTGCTCTGGCAACCGCGCTCCTATACCAGCAGTACCATGCCCGAAATGGCTGAAGTTATCATGGAAAAGGAAGCAGCCGATGAAAGCATCACGATCACCGAAGTTCCCCTCGTCTCTACGCCTGAACCAAAAGCTGAAGTCAAGGAGGAAAAAGAGGTGGTGCAGGAAGTAGCGATCGAGCCTACCGCCGCGCCGGAGAAAATCCCCGAAGCATCGAGGGGAGAGGTTAATCTTGCCATGCCAGCAGAGGCGCCGGCTGCCGCGCCCGAGCCCCGGACAGATATAGCAGAGATGGAGATAACAGAAGAAGCCCCGATGATGCTCACCGCACCGGAGGCTCCCGGCGGCGTACAGGAACGGGAGAGAAGCGTTGACTCCGCGTTGACGGAAGATGCCGCCGCTTTTGGTACAGTGCCCGAAAGCGCGGCGGAACCAACTTCTACGATTAGGGGGGGGAAAGGCGCGGTTACGCAAATGGGGATAGAGGAAGATATAGTATCTCTTAGCACTCCTACATCTCTTCCTATTCCTTCACCAGCGCGAATTTCCTATGGGGATAAAGAGGATGAAGGAATGACCGATGCTACCGCGCCGATTCCTACATACCCCCTTCCGACTCGCGTACCTGCTGAAACTGTATCTCGTTCCCCTTTTATTTTTGGGCTAACTTGGGTGCGCGCCGCGGAAATAGGATTGGGATTGACGATTCTCATTCTGGGAATGGCAACTGTCATAATTCGCTCAAAAGTACGCCGCGAGTAGCTTCCTGTCGTTATTCCACAGTTTGACACCCGTCACGCCAAGCGTTATAATTAATACTATGCAAGAACATATCTTGGTAATTGATGACGAACCTAAGATTACCGATTTCCTGAAACGCGGGTTAGCTTATGAAGGGTACCGCGTCTCAGTCGGCGCGAATGGACATGAGGGATTACAAATCGCACTGCACCACGTTCCTGATTTAGTCATTCTGGATATCATGCTCCCCGGTATAGATGGATTGGAAGTATGCCGAAGGTTGCGCGAGGGCGGAGGTGACATGCCGATCATCATGCTCACTGCTAAGGAGAGCATTCCTGACCGCGTCAAGGGATTGGAAAGTGGGGCAGATGATTACCTCGTCAAACCGTTTGCACTCGCCGAATTAGTGGCGCGTGTTCGTGCCCTATTGCGCCGTGCTAAATCAGAAAACAGCGAGAAGCTCCGCTATGCCGATCTGCATTTAGACCCTAGTACGCGGCAAGTATGGCGCGGCGAGCGTGAGTTAGACCTTACCACCAAAGAGTTCGATCTGCTTGAGATATTCATGCGCCATCCGCAGCAAGTTCTTTCGCGCGGTATAATCCTCGATCAAATCTGGGGATATGATTTCGGCGGCGAGTCCAACATTATCGATGTTTATGTTCGCTATCTTCGTTCCAAAATGGAAGCACAAGGTGAGCCGCGTTTGATTCAGACAATACGCGGTGTTGGTTATGCTCTGCGCGAACCTTAAATGTTATGAGCAGCAGTGTCCCATATTAAATCCGTCAGTCAACTAACACTACAACGAGACTTCGTAACCGCGGTACTTTAGAAATGTCATTCTGAGGAGCGCAGCGACGAAGAATCTCGGTTTAGGAAGTAATAGTCCGATGGAAAACGAGATTCTTCGCTCCCGGTGGTCGCTCAGAATGACATCCTAGCGCGAAATCTCGTTGTAGTACTAATTAGAAAGGAGAAATTTATGTCGTACCAACAGCCAGAATTTATATCATTGCCTAAATCAAAGAGCCAAGTAGATGAATTATTCTTAAACGTCATGCGTCGCGTGTATGTTTGGATGTGTCTGGGGCTTTTTTTGACCGCGGGGGTGGCAATAGTTGTAGTGAACTCCCCCTTCTTCTCGATGCTAGTCGAAGCACCGCTGTTATTCTTCGGTTTAATCATCGGAGAACTAATACTGGTATTCGTCCTATCATCGAGAATCAATCGACTTTCAGTAACCACCGCGACTACCATGTTTTTTGTATATGCCGCGTTAAATGGCGTAACCTTGTCTGTTATCTTTGTTGTATATAGTCTCGGAAACATCACAATAGCCTTTATCGCTGCCGCGAGCCTTTTCGGGGCAATGAGCATCATCGGCTACACAACCGAGATGGATTTGAGCCAGTTTCGCGGTATTCTGTTCATGGGATTGATCGGCTTAATCATCGCCTCTATCGCCAACATATTTCTAGCCAGTTCCGCGCTGGATTGGATCATCACTTACGCGGGAATCTTCCTGTTTTTGGGTTTAACCGTCTATGACACACAACGCATCAAACGGCAAATGATCTCCGCGTTAAACCGACAGAATGAGCAAGTCATAGAACGCGTCGGGCTGTTCGGGGCGCTCAGGTTGTATTTAGATTTCGTCAACCTGTTTCTATATCTGCTACGCCTGGTAGGACGGCGCCGTAACTAGACTTACTAAAGATCATAGGACTTACGCAACTTCGGGATATTTTTACCGCCGAGGACGCGGAGAACGCAGAGTTTTTTGGATAGATCTTTATC
>CAZSIG010000319.1:0-5159 GCA_964606195.1 uncultured Anaerolineales bacterium | reverse complement strand
TTAACCTGTTACTACTCTTGTTCTTTCTCCGCTAAAATCTGCTCGCGAAACAAAATCGCGCCAGTGGGGCAGAGCTGTGCGCACAATTCACACCCGGTGCAGAGCAGCGGGTCGATATCCGATTTGGCGCGATTGTTCGTCTCGTAGATTTCGTTGCTCTTGCGCAGTGCGGGGCAGCCGGTTCTGATGCACGACCAACACGCGACGCACTTCTCGCGGTCTACGCGCAGCGGCAGATAGGTCTTGCGCACGGGACGCAGCAGGGCGCACTCTCGCTTGGTGATGACAACCTCCGGCTCATCTGACTTTATCGCGTCGCGCAGCACCTGGCGCAGTTCTTTATACTTGTAAGAGTCCACCGTCTGCACCTTTTCGATGCCCAATGCGCGCACCAATTGCTCGAAATCGACCTCAATCGTATCCTCGTTTTGCAGCGTCTTGCCCGTGCCGGGGTTCTCCTGATGCCCGGTCATCGCGGTGATGCGGTTGTCGTGGATAATCGTCAAAGTTGTCCCCTTGTTGTAAGTCACGTTCAACAACGCGGGCATTCCGGTGTGCAAGAAGGTCGAATCGCCGATTGACGCGACCGTTTTCCCCTCGCGCAGCGACTTGTCCGCGCCGTGCGCCACACCGATACTCGCGCCCATGCAGCCGCAAGTGTGCATCGCGGAGAGCGGAGACAGCGTGCCCAACGTATAACAGCCAATGTCACCGTTGACCGCGACCTTTGCCTGTTTGAGCACGTGAAAGACCGGACGGTGCGGGCAGCCGGGGCACAGCACCGGCGGGCGTACCGGCAGTTCGCCCTTGTCCACCTTCACGGGTGCGACGCGCTCCGTTTCAGGAAGCAACCCCGCGGCGATCGCGCTGTTGCGCACAATCTGCGGGTTAAATTCGTAGTGCAGCGGGAAGATGCTCTTGCCCTCACATTCGACGCCCATCAATTTGATTTGCTCCTCGATTATCGGGTCAAGTTCCTCGATGACTATCAAGCGGTCAACTCGCGCCGCGAAATCTTTGATCAGTTGAGGCGATAGCGGGAAAGTCATGCCTAGTTTCAAGAACGAAGCGTTCGGGAATACCTCTCGCGCGTATTGATACGCGATACCGCAGGTGACGATACCTAGCTTCGTATCGCCCATCTCGACGCGATTGAGCGGCGAGGTCGCGGCGAACTCCGCGAGCTTTGCCACCCGTTCTTCCAACACGAGATGCTGCCGCGCCGCGTTCGCGGGCATCATCACATAGCCGGATGGATTCTCTTTATAGGGCGGCGCGCCCTCCAATGGTTCTAGCGGTGTGCGCGTCACTTCCGCGATTTCGACCGGCGTGTTGGTGTGCGAGATGCGCGTGGTGAGCCGATAGAGCACCGGAGTACGAAATTCCTCGCTCAACTCCAGCGCGAGTTTGACGAAATCCTTCGCTTCCTGACTATCGCTCGGGTCGATGCAGGGAACGCGCGCGAACCGCGCCATGTGGCGGTTGTCCTGCTCGTTCTGCGAACTGTGCAAGCCGACGTCGTCCGCGATGACGATGACGAGACCGCCATCCACGCCGCTCAATGCGACGTACCAAAATGCGTCCGCCGCGACGTTCAGCCCGACATGTTTCATCACCGCCATCGCCCGCCGTCCGTTGTACGCCGCGCCTACTGCTACGTCGAGGGCGACCTTCTCGTTCGGCGCCCACTCCGCGTAGATATGCGGCATCGGCGCGAAGTTCTCCAGTATTTCGGTGCTAGGCGTGCCGGGATATGCCGACGCGATCTCGACACCCGCCTCCCACGCACCGCGCGCGACCGCTTCGTTACCTGATAACAAACGTTTGGTCATTATTAAGTATACCTCCTCGTATAACTATGTTCCTGTAATACAAAAAATTGAATCAATTGATGGGGAATGTAACGGAGAGTATAAGTATACCATGAGAGAGTATGGATGGCAATTTGGGGACAATTCAAGCTCGAGTAGTAATTAGATTTGCTCTCTAAAACTACAACGAGACTTTGAAATGGGATGTCATTCCAAATGATTGAAAGAGACCGCACAGTTTGATTTTGCTCGGCTGGGATTGTCAAATCCCAGCTAAATTGCGGGATTTAGCAATCCCGCAGGAGCATGTAGCGCGAAGTTTCGTTGTAGTACTAATAAGCAGGATAGAAAATAGGATGCAGATTTTCGCAGATTCACAGGGAAAACAAATCTATCTGTGTCGAGACACAGGGACGCGCATCCATTCCGCGGCGGCTTGGGGCATATCTTTGAATGCGCCATGTTGGGTAGTACACGTGGGCAGCGCTTGCAGAAAAGCCGCGCCGTAGAATTTGGAAATCACCCGTTTATCGAGAATCACGACTACGCCGCGATCGGTTTTTGTCCTGATAAGGCGCCCGAACCCTTGCCGAAAGCGAAGGGTCGCTTGAGGGACGGAATATTGCATAAAGGCATTGTCATAAGTTTCGCTACGCGCCGCGAAAACCGGATCTGAAGGGACATCGAAGGGCAACCGCGCCAGCACCACACAACTGAGCGCGGGACCAACTACATCTACCCCCTCCCAGAAACTGCGGGTTCCAAGTAACACGACGCGCTCCCCTGTTTTGAAGTTCTCCAACAACTGCCTTCGATTTCCGTCTATACCTTGCCCCAACACTGCGATCTCATCATCGGCTAATGGTTTACTGATCGTCTTGTATGAAGCGCGTAACTGGCTGTAGGAGGTGAATAGGACTAGAGTGCGCCCTTCCATCGCGCGGCATAACTCGATCAAACCCCGCGAAATGATTTTCTGATGATTGGGCTGGTTCGGTTCAGGAATATCTGTGGGTACATACAGTAACGTAGAACTCTCGTAATCGAACGGTGAGCCAAGTGCGACCTCGCGAAAATCTTTTAGATTCAAGCGGTCTTTGATGAAATGAAAGGTGGGGATTAATTCATCAGCCTCGAAGTAGCCGCCGTAGTTTCCGCCCGCGGATTGCAGCGTGGCTGAGGTCATAACGATCGCGTGTTTCGGCTCGAACAGCTTTTCGTACAGTAGATTGCCGACGTGTAACGGGGCGACGTGTAAAGACACTTCTCCGTCGCGGCGGCGCACATTGAGCCAATAGATATCATCTTCCGTTGGTTGGGCGATGAGCTTGTTCAGATTAACATGAATCTCCTGTAAGGTTTTGCCATATCCATTCAAATTCGCGACCACATTTGCGCTGTCTTCCAAATCATACTCTTCTGCCAATTCATTCCACCCTCTCAGCAATCGCGCCACTCCCTGAATCACCTTCTTCCATTGCAGCGCGAGGTTCTCCCAAGTCATCTCTATAGATTCCCAAGAGGATTGCCGCCGAATTGCTGAAAGTAACCGTATGGTACAATCGTAATTCGGATTACCGCGCGTCTGCTCCACCATTTCGTCAACGAACGCGGTCAGGCTGAGGAAAAATTCGTCGAGCATACCGTAGGCGCGGTCAATATCGCGCCGTATGTTAATTGTGTACTCGCGTAGCTCCTGCAAAACACTTTCAGGGAAATCCGCGGAGTACGCGAACCCCAAAAGCTCGTTTATGCTTCCACTGTACTGCTCTCGCCCCACCGGGCGGCTAAGCTGCGACAACACGGTCTCCATCGCTTTACGTGTGGTAACAAAACTGAGTTGATCGGTGGCGCGTGCTTCCAGATGATGAGCCTCATCAATGACCAGATAACGATAATCGGGGAGCACGCGGTCTTCCATAACTACGTTGGAGAGCAGCAGGGCGTGATTGACAATAATCAAATGTGATGCCTCAGCGTGTTCATGGGCGCGGTAGAAAAAGCAGCGTTTCTCCACTCGGTGAGGGCAGCGGTCGTACAAGCATGTCTCCGCCTCCGCGCTGAGTTCATGCCAGACGTAGTTTTCCTTGTTAATGAGCGTCAACTCCGCGCGGTCCCCCGTCTCGGTTTGGGGCAACCAGATCAAAACTTTTGCCAATACGTTGACTTCTGTAGGCGATAAATGTTCTTTATGCCGAAATTTTTCTAGGCGTTGCCGACAGATATAGTTAGTTCGTCCCTTGAGCAACGCGGTTTTGAAGTTTAGTGGCAAAATCTTTTGTAAGTCGGGAACATCTTTAGTGTATAATTGATCTTGCAAGTTGATGGTGTTTGTGGAGATGATTACATGTTCATCGTTTGCCACCGCGTAATAAATGGCTGGAGCAAGATACGCCAATGACTTGCCAACGCCGGTGCCCGCTTCGACCAACAAGTGATGATCGGTGTTGAAAGCGCGCACTACTGCCTGTAACATCTCTATCTGTTCAGGACGATATTCGTAGCTCTTGAAATGCTGAGCGATCAAGCCTTCAGAGCCATCGGAGGCGAACAAGCTGCACAGCTCCGCGTCATCGATTTTTTGTTTCTCTGACTTAGGAGAGAGGCGCGTCTCGCGTCTGGTTTTACGCGATGCGCCTTTTGGAGTAGATGCTTGCTCGTTGACGGCGAAGGCGTGGCGCGCTTGCCATTTTTCTATCTCTATGAACAGCCCTCGTAGCCGCCAAGCCGCAGCATTACGCGCCCCCTGATTCAGTTCACGAATAATTGTCGCGTCGACTTGCGCGGCGCGGTGCGCTAAGGCGGCAAAAAGGCGGGCGGTCACAGTTGCATCCTCTAAAGCGCGATGTTGGGTGGGGAATTCTATACCCATAATTTTTGCCAGCGACGACAGTTTATAACGATGCGCGTCGGGGATAAGGATACAAGCGAGATTGAAAGTATCGATGCCGGGGACACCTAGTAGTAGGTTTTGGGCATTGAGGAAATCCAAATCGAATTGTACGTTGTGACCTATTACGGTATTTCTGCCGACGAATCGTTCTACGTCGCGCGACAAGGTATGCAAAGCTGGCGCGGCGTTCAACTCTTCCTGAGTGATACCGGTCAATTGTTGAATTTTGAACGGTAGGCGCCGTTGGGGATTAACCAACGAGTGCCAGGTATCAAGCTGCTCGACAGTCCAATCATCGGCAATGCGAAATTTGACCGCGCCAATCTCGATGATGGCATCGCGGCGTGATTGTAATCCGGTAGTCTCTAAATCTAAAGCTACGTAAATTTTATCCATCTAATCCTTTCATCAAATAGAACGCAGATTGACCTGATTTTCCCAGACTTCCGAAGTTT
>CAZSIG010000318.1:0-5162 GCA_964606195.1 uncultured Anaerolineales bacterium | reverse complement strand
TTGCGGGTTGTGTGTAACGCCCTGCGCGGAGGGAGCAAGTGAAACGTAAGGCGTGATACGTAAAATGTAATTGGCAGTTTTGGCGGAAAATCATGGTTGGGTTATAATCGTTCTGTACTTTTCACCGCAGAGGCGCCGAGGACGCAGAGAAATACTCGGCAAAACTCCGCGTTCTCTGCGGTCTTAGCGGTGAAATTATACCGAACTTGTGCAAGTTATGAAAAGGAGTGAACTTTATGGAAATTACTATTACCACCCCCGCGTTGTTATTCCCCGCGTTATCTCTATTACTTCTGGCATACACCAATCGTTTTTTAGCTCTTGCCCGCCTCATTCGCGACCTGCACGATAGATACAAAACGCGCCCCGATGAGGTTATCATGGGGCAGTTGGAGAACCTGAGTCTGCGCGTTAAGGTGATTCGGGATATGCAGGTCTTGGGCGTCTCCAGCCTGTTCCTGTGCGTGCTCTGCATGTTCCTGCTCTTCGCGGGCAAAATCATCATCGGGGAGTACGTCTTCGGCGCGAGCCTGGTGCTGATGATGGCTTCGTTGGGGCTATCAATTCGCGAGTTGTGGATTTCGATTAACGCGTTGAATCTTCAGTTGAGCGATTTGGGGTGCGCGGAGGAATAAATAGGACGCGGATTCACGCGAATAAACGCGAATTTTTGCAGTGTGCATCCCCCTCACCCTAACCCTCTCCCCACAGGGGAGAGGGAATATATTTCCCCTCTTACGGATAGTTTCGCGCAGGGGCAGGAGTGAGAATAGAAATCCGCGTCATCAGCGTTCTATTTTTTAGATACCGATGGAAAACGAAATAGAGATAATCACCGATTTACCGGTACATTTGCGAAAACAGGTGGTAGAAATCGCCTACGATGCCTTCGCGCCGAAGATGCACCATCTGGAGTTGTTCACCGACTCTGAGGAGCAGGTGCGGCGCGTTTGTGAAAATGGTTTGGATTTCGCGGCGGCGCTCTACGCGGTGCAGCGCGGCAGCGTCGTCGGCGTGACCGGCTTGCACTACGCCGACCGGCAGTTCACGCGCCTGAAGTGGGCGGCGCTGCGCGCCGAATTCGGCTGGCTCGGCGGCGTGTTTCGGAAGTTGGTCGCGTACATCGGGGAGCCGAGCCGCGTGAAAGAGGGAGAGCTGAAAATAGACGCCATCGCGGTGCACCGCGCCGCACGCGGGCAGGGCATCGGCACGCTGATGATGAACGCGGTTTTCGATTACGCGGCGGAGCATGGTTTCGATGTCGTGAAATTAGAAGTTATCGACACGAACCCGCAGGCACGGCGATTGTACGAACGTCTGGGGTTCGAGGCGGTGCGCACTCAAAACTACGGGTTTATCACGCGCCGCGCCGGTTTTACGGCGTCGACGCTGATGGTCAAACGGGTTCAAGAAATAGAACGCGGATCTCCCTGATATACGCGGATTAACGCGGATTTTTTGCCTGTGGATTGCAAAGCTTGCTTTGCTCATATTAGATTAGTTACGAAGGAGAGGGGAATGATTATGACCAAATTAGCGAAGTTATTGACAATCGTTTTTGTATTCGTGCTCATCTTCACCGCCGCGCCGCGCGCGCCCCGCGTCGTCCACGCGCAAGATACCGAACTGTACACCTACAAATTGACGCAGTCGACCGCGGAGTATCAATTCTGGACGACGCCGCCGAGCGAGCGCGTCTTCAAGGATAGCGCGGTGCCCACCGACACCGGCGCGGAGGTGAAGGTCTACGCGGCGCGCAACGAGTTCGAGCCGTTTCAGGTGATCGTGCAGCCGAGCGTGACGGGGGGCGGCGCGGTGAGCATCGGCGATTTCGGCGCGGGCATCACGACAGAGATTTATCAGGTCAAATACGTCTACATCGCCCAAGCCACCGACAGTCTGGGGAGAACGGGCGATTATCCCGACCCGCTGTGGCCGATAGAGAACGGCGCGGTAGTCTCGCTCCCCGCGCAGGAGAACACCGCGTTCTGGTTCAGCGTCTTCGTGCCGGAGACAACGCCCGCGGGGGATTACACCGCGAACGTGCAAATCGGCGCGGTCGCGATTCCGGTGCGACTGCATGTGTTCGATTTCACAATACCCGCCGAACTGCACGTCAAATCGCAGATGAATTTCTCGCACGAAAATGTGTTGACAAAATACAGCGTGCCCGGTCACGACGCGGAATATTGGATGTACGTGGATGGCATGAAACAGTATTTCATCGACCATCGCTTGACCTCGAAAAGCCCGCTCTGGCCGGGGGGCTTGACCAGCGGCGGCGCGCCGTTCATCAATTACGACTGCGATACGAGAACCTTCAGCGACCCGCACGGCATCTGGGGCTTCGAGCACCCCGCGAACAAATATCTCAATGGCGCGGATTTCAACGACGGGATGGGTTTCCCCTCGTTCATGGCGGTCACGTTTCGGAATAACGACGCGTCGGCTGACCAGCGCCCGAATGATTTTTGCGGGCAGACGCGGAGCGCGGCGGATTGGTACACTGCCGCTAATCCCGACACGCTGTATAACCAGCAGTGGTTTTCCTATACGAACGCGATGCAGGATTATCTGAGCGGTTTGGGGTATCTGGATAAAGCGTACTATTATTTCGCGAACGAGCCGCAAGATCAGGCGGACTACGACGCGGTGGCGTGGTACTCACAGGAGCTAAAACGCGCCGCGCCGCATCTCAAGCTGATGGTCTCCGAGGAGCCGCGGGCGGAAATCTACGCCCATCCCACGCACACCGGCGCGAAAATCGACATCTGGCTGCCGGTGCTGCACAACTATGACCCCGAAATCTCGCACCAGCGCGCCCTTAACAACGGCGAGGAGACCTGGATCTATTTCCTGCACGGCACGCGCTCCCCCTACTTCAACCCGATTACGCTCGACCACCCCGGCATCGAGAGCAAGCTGACCGGCTGGTTCCTCTGGAAATACCGCGTGCGCGGTATCGCGTACTATTCACTGAACAACTGGGACAAGAACCCTTGGACTGACCCGATGACCGATGGGCATAACGGCGATTGGTTCATGCTCTATCCGCCATCGGAGACGAACGAGGCGATCGCGTATGGCGCGAACAATCACCGCTTCGTCCCCTCGATTCGCTTCGAGTTGATGCGCGATAGCTTGGAGGATTACGAGTATCTGTACCTGCTCGCCGGGGGGCAGCCACAGGTGGGGCAGGTCAACGGCGCGGACGCGCAGGCGGATAAAATCATCTCCGGCGTGACCGGCTACACGCGGAATAGCGAATTTATGTACAATCTGCGGCGGCTCATCGGGCAGCGCGTCGGCGGCGAGATCGCGGAGATCCCCGACATTCAGCCGCCCGCGACGCACCCGCGCGCCGAAGGGGCGCCCGGCAATTACTACATCAATTTCCAAGACCCCGCGGGCGAGCCGTCGGCTAATCCGCTAATCGTGAACGGGCACGAATATATGAAAATCGGCTGGAGCGACTACGACGCGGGACTGGGCTACGGGTGGTACAGCCGTCCCGACGCGCATTGGATGGGCACTTATTTGAGCAGCGGTCCCAACGAGCTGCAACGCAGCGTCATCTACTCCGATTGGGGCAGAGCCGCCACCTTCGAGTTCGACCTGCCCGCGGGCACGTATAACATCACCGTTTCGGTGGGCTGGCAAGACAAAGTGTATAATTATAACTATATCGATGTGGAAGGGGTAAACTTCGTCAATGTCGAAGCCTCTAACCCCTACATCGTGCGCACCAGGCAGGTTTATATCGCGGATAACAAACTGACTATGGCGATGGGCGACGGCAGCGAGTATACGATGCTCAACTACATGGATATCGAGGCGGTTCAGCCGCCCGATACGCCGACGCCTACCACAACGGCGACCGCGACTGAGACTTCCGATGCTTCACCAACCACGACGGCGACGTCCACCACGACGCCGTCCGCGACTGAGACTTCTGAAGCTACATCGACGGCAACCGCGAGTGTGACTTCCGAAGCTTCACCAACCGCGACGGCGACGGCAACTGCGACCCCGACCGCGACGCCGACCACCGCGCCCGATTTTTGTCCCGCGCTGCCCGCGCCGACAGGCAACACGGTGAACGTCTCGAACGTCACCGAATTGGTGAACGCGGTGAACAGCCTCGCGCCCAACACCACCATTCTCCTCGCTGATGGCACTTATAACCTCAATGGCGAGTACCTTTGGATCAGAGCGGCGGGCGCGACGCTCCGTTCCGCCAGCGGCGATCGCGCCGCGGTCATCCTCGACGGTAATTACCAGACTACGGAGATCGTCACCATCGCGGCGTCTGATGTGACGGTGGCAGATTTGACGATCCAGCGGGCGCGGACGCACCCGATTCACGTCATGCCCGATTTCGTGAATGTGGGGCACGTCGAAAACGCGCTGATTTACAACGTGCATATCATCGATCCGGGGCAGCAGGCGATTAAAATCAACCCCAGTGGGGAATACTACGTGGATAACGGTGTGGTGGCGTGCTCGCGCATCGAATTGACCGACGCGGGACGCCCGCACATTTGGAACATCAACGGGAGCTGCTACACCGGCGGCGTAGACGCGCATCAGGCGTGGGGCTGGGAAATTCGCGACAACTACATTGAGGGATTCTGGTGCGAAGATGGGTTATCGGAGCACGCGGTGCATTTTTGGGTCAGTTGCCGCGATACGGTAGTCGAGCGCAATATTATGGTGAATAACGCGCGCGGCGTCGGGTTCGGTCTCTTGGAGACTGGCAGCGGGCGGATTTACGATGATAATCCCTGCCCCGACGCGGTCGGCTATGTCGAGCACTACGACGGCGTCATTCGCAACAATTTCATTTTTGCGGACCGCGCCGAATTATTTTCATCAGAATGTGGTTTCGATTGCGGCGTTTGCCTCGCGCAAGCCTGCGGCGCGGAGGTGCTGCACAACACCGTCGCGTCAACGAACGCGCCTTTCTCGTCCATCGAGTGGCGGTTCGACAACACCAGCGCGAATATAATCAATAATTTGGTGAGCCACAATCTACGCGAGCGGGGCGGGACGGCAACTTTGGGAGGTAATCTGGAGAACGCGTCGCTATCGCTGTTTGTGGACAGCAGCAGCGGCGACTTGCATCTAGCCGCGAGTGCGAGCGCGGCGATTGACCAGGGCGA
>CAZSIG010000317.1:0-5162 GCA_964606195.1 uncultured Anaerolineales bacterium | reverse complement strand
GAAATAAAACTAGATAGCCCTGATTGGTGGTAAGCTCAAGCCGCGGGGACCGCGCCCCGCATTGGTATCGCCCCCATAAACAGGACGACAGGAGCAGCTAACAACGCGCAACAAAATAAGGAGCTTTTGAAATTGCCGCAGGAAATTATAGTTCTGGGACAACTTATTACCCCGAAAACAGTACGCGAGGCTGTCGAAAAAGCTCGCGCGGTTAATTGGGGCACTCACTTGAAAGCGTGGCGATATTTCGAGATAACCCATGAAGGCATAACTTACGAAAGAGGCAAAATGCTGCCGACCGCGCTCTGGCACTTGCTCAAGCGTATCTATGTAGATACTAGGGCTTTCTCAAAGTCGAACAACCTCCCGCAGGTTCAACCAATGTAGCCTTGCTCCAGCGTGGTTATGGTTATAGGACGATGTATTTTGTCAGGGAAATCAAACCTGCGGGAGGTTTTTGCCACGCGGTTGGTACTTTGAGAAAGCCTTAATGTAGATACCGATTGGTCAGTAAATACCACTATTGATGCACTTAATGCGGAGATATGTCAAGTTATTCAAAACCGCGATACTGAAATTTATGTGTATGGTTACTATCGCACAGCACCACCGCGATTGCAGTGGGGGTTCTTTCACCCTCCAACCCGAATTGCTGTTGTGTATGATGCTGAGGCGGATTTGATCGCGACGGTGTTCAAGCCGCAAGAAGGGACGCGGTTCTTTTTGGCTCAACCTGAAGCGGTGAAAATAGACCGAGAAGGATGGGGAGTATGAGTGATTTAAGCTTAGAAAAATTGATCAACAAATATTACGGATATGTAACCGACCCCGTAGGCTCCGACATAGAACTGCTCGATTTGTTCTTCGTCCGCGATGCCATTCAGCACTTTTTAGAACAAAGTATGCCCGAAGATGTCATCACGCCCGAAAGCTACAGCCGCATATACGACTTGGACAACCTGCTATGGAACAAGCGCGTGCTCGTGTTGAATACTATAGGGGAAGCGACGTTGCAAAACGCGCGCCATCAACAACACAGCCCGCGCGTTCGCTGGTGGTGGTATCTCGACGAACTGACCGCGCCGCCGTCGGCGGCACAGCCCCCTGCCGTGCCATCCAGTCTACGCTACGCGTTAGACATCTTGGCGCGCGACGCGCAGATTAGAACGGCGATGGAGGAGGTTTTGGCGGTAGCGGGCTGATAATACCGCGCATTCGGGAAGCCGAGTAGAGCAGGTTTCTTACCTGCCGCTTGTGCACAAGCGCACCATAAATCGGCGGCTATGGAAAGCCGCCCTACTAGCTGCCCCCACAAAGGGGGCGACAGGGGAGACAATACGGGGCGCGCACTAGACCTGAAGGGTTTTCCGAAACCCTTCGGGTCTTAACTATGTGGAGTGCCAAAGCTGGCTTTGGCATTGCCGAAACGCGCCGTTCGTGGTATACTGTCGAATACTTAAGTGATGCGAATTCTAGCTACCTAAAAGTTTGCTGTCTCGCACCGCGCACCCCGTGAGTGAACTCACGATTGCTATGGGAAACGCGCTGAAGCGCGTTATGTTCCGGTAGCCGCGCCGAGTTCACTCGGCGAACCACGGCGCGAGCCGCAAGGATAATTTGAAAGTGTCAAGTAGCTAGCACTACAACGAGACTTCGCGATAGGATGTCATTCTGAGCGACCACCGGGAGCGAAGAATCTCGTTTCAGGAAGTAATAATCCGGTGTAGCGCGAGATTCTTCGTCGCTGCGCTCCTCAGAATGACATGGAGTTTAGAAAGTCTCGTTGTAGTACTAGATGCGAATTTAATTCGGGTAGTCCTGCGCAGCCCTGTTCTTAACTCGACAATATATTTCATCAATGGAGGGAAACTTTATGAACAAAATATTCATTACAGCGTTTTTCATCATCATCGTACTAGCAGCCTGCAAGCCGACCGCGACGCCCACCATTCTCCCCGCAGACACCGCGACGCCCAAACCTACCGTGGTTCCTCCGACGGCGGAGACCATCGCGGAGATGCCGAGCGACGTGGAGACCGCGCCGCCGTTCGCGGGGCTGGCGTTGTACAACGAGCGCGGCAAATACTTCAACACCTCGGGCAACTGCGCGACCTGCCACACCAAGATGCGCGACGAGCGCGGCGCGAATGTCTCCAACGATACGATGTGGCGCGCCACGATGATGGCGAACGCGGCGCGCGACCCCTATTGGCAGGCGGCGGTGCGCTACGAGACGGAGCACAACCCCGAACTGCGGGCAGTCATCGCGGATAAGTGTGCTAACTGTCACATGGCGATGGCGCAGTACACCACCGCGACCGACGGCGGCGCGCCGGAGGTGCTGGACGGCTATTTGCGTCCTGCTGATGAACTGCACAAATACGCGATTGACGGCGTATCCTGCGCCCTATGTCATCAGATTGAGCCGGACGGGCTGGGCGAACCGCGCACCTTCAGCGGCGGTTTCGTGATTGATCCCGACTTGCCGACCGGCGAGCGGGTGAATTACGGTCCCTTCCCCGCGAGCGAGAGCGCGGTCAAGATCATGCAAGGGCTGTCCGGCTTCGTTCCGGTGCAGAGCGACCACATGGGCAAATCGAGCTTCTGCGCCACCTGCCATACTCTCTACACGCCATACCTCGACGCGAATGGCGAAATCGCGGGCGAATTTCCGGAGCAGATGGCGTTCTTCGAGTGGTCGCACAGCGACTACGCGGGCGAGCAGCAGTGTCAAGATTGCCACGAGCCGCCCGCGCAGGGCGAAATAGTCATCTCCGTCACCGGCGGCAAACCGCGCAGCCCCGTCGCCCAACATATCTTCGTCGGCGGCAATTCGTATATCCTGCGCGTCTTTCGGCGATTCGGCGAGGAATTGGCAGTGACCGCGTCGAGCCAGCACTTCGATGACAAAATCGCCAGTGTGCGAGAGCAGATCGGCGAGCACGCGGCGGCGGTCGCACTCGAAAACGTTACCCTCGCAGAGGTGAAACTGACGGTCGATGTGGTTGTCGAGAACCACGCGGGGCACAAATTTCCATCCGGCTTCCCCTCGCGCCGCGCCTGGCTGCACCTGACCGTGACCGACGCGGCGGGCGACGTGGTTTTTGAGTCGGGCGGCATGGACGCGGCGGGCTATATCACGGGCAATGCCAACGACGAGGACGCGGCGGCTTACGAGCCACACTACGCGACGATCACCAGCGCGGATCAGGTGCAGATTTACGAGCCGATTCTGGGGACTACGGAGGGCGCGGTGACGACGGTGTTATTATACGGCGCGGGCTATCTCAAGGATAACCGTCTGCTGCCCACAGGATTTGACAAAACTACCGCGGGAGATGACATCGCGGTGCATGGTGCCGCGGCGAACGACGCCGATTTCGATGGCGGCGGGGATACGGTCCGGTACGAGATTGACCTGGACGCCGCGAGCGCGCCCTTCACGGTGGACGCGGAGCTGCTCTATCAAGCCATCGGCTATCGCTGGGCGAACAACCTGCGCGAGCAAGATGGCGCGGAGATTGATAAATTCATGGAATACTACGACGCGGTGCCCAATGCGCCGGAGGTGGCGGCTAGCGCGCGGCAAGTTGTGAACTAACGGGAAATTTAACCACAGAGACACGGAGTTCACTAGACTTGTTCCTAAATAGGTTTTTGGACGGTTAAACGGTTTTTCAGGACGCGGATTCACGCGGATTTTCAGGATTTAAGCTGTTTATCCGCGTCAATCCGCGAAAATCCGCGTCCTATTTTCTGCCTAGTTTATTAGGGAACAACTCTGCCGAATTTTTTTGCGACTTCGGAAGTCTGAACTCAAAAATCTCCGCGCTTCTGTGGTTCACAAATGATAAGTGAGGCAAAAATTGTTATGAATCCATATTCGATGATACCGTTCGACGACGCGGTGCGAACGATTTTAGATAACGTGGAAATACTAGAGACTGAGGAGGTCGAATTCGATGCGGCGCTGGGACGCGTGGTGGCGGAGGATATAACCTCCACCGTGCAGATGCCGCCGTTTCGCGCCGCGGGCATGGATGGCTTCGCGGTAATCGCAGCGGACGATACGGAGTGGCGCGAGATTATCGGCGAACAGGCGGCGGGATACGATACCGGCGTGCGCGTCACACCGGGAACGGCGGTGCGGATTATGACCGGCGCGCCGGTGCCCGAGGGGGCAGACGCGGTCGAGATGGTAGAGAAGACTGAGGAGCGCGACGGCAAAGTGCGCTTGACCAAACGGATACAAGCGGAGGCGAACCTCCGCCGCGCGGGCGAGGATTTGGATTTCGACGAGCTGGTGATAGAGCGCGGCGCGGTGATTACGCCCGCCGAAATCGGCATTTTGGCGACGATCGGACGCACGAGCTTGCGCGTGTTCCGCCGCCCGGTCGTCGCGGTGATGTCCACGGGCGATGAACTTGTCGAGCCGCACGAGGCGCCGGGCGCGGGGCAGATTCGCGATAGCAATCGCTACACGCTGCTCGCGGCGGTGCGTATCGCGGGCGCGATACCGCTGTCGCTGGGCATCGGCGCGGATGATCCGCAGGAGTTGGCGGCGCGGTTCGAGCGGGGGCTGGAGCAAGCGGATGTGCTGCTCACCTCCGGCGGCGTCTCGATGGGTGACAAGGATTTCGTGCATGAGCAAATCAAGGCGCGCGGCGAACTGCACTTCGGCAAGGTGGCGCAGAAACCGGGTAAGCCCGCGATGTTCGCCACCGTCGCGGTCGCGGGACGGCGTAGATATATCTTCGGGCTGCCGGGCTATCCGGTCTCGTCGCTCGTCACGTTCGAGAATCTGGTGCGCCCCGCGCTGCGCAAGATGATGGGCTTCACCGCGCTGCATCGCCCGGTGGTGCAGGTCACGCTGACGCACGACGTCAGGCATAAGCCCGACAGGGTAGAATTCGTCCGCGCCGTCGTCTGGCGCGAGGGTGAGGGGTATAAGGCGCGCACGACGGGGGCGCAGCGTTCAGGACGGCTGACCTCGATGCTGGGGGCGAACGCATTGTTGCAGTTGCCCGCGGGGGTGACTAATCCTACGGAGGGAGATAAGGTATTGGCGCGGTTGATTGATCAGCCAGAGGTTTAGTAGGGGCGAACCTACGTGTTCGCCCTGTATGTGATAGGCAAACATACGTGTTCGCCCTGTATATGAT
>CAZSIG010000316.1:0-5166 GCA_964606195.1 uncultured Anaerolineales bacterium | reverse complement strand
AGTTTACGGAAACAGCCCGCGAGACTGTATGGCGTTAGCTACTTTACCCACCGCCAACATATAAGCTGCTAAGCGTAGGGGGATAGTGCGCTCTTGGCTAAATTCCCACACCTGATCGAAACTCCGCGTCATAATCCGCTCTAAATTGCTGTTGACCTCGGTTTCCTTCCAGAAGAAATACTGTAAGTCTTGGACCCACTCGAAATAGCTGACTACTACGCCGCCCGCGTTTGCCAGAATGTCCGGCACAATTATTACGCCGCGATCTTGTAAGATATCGTTCGCTTCGGGGGTAGTAGGTCCATTAGCCCCTTCGACGATCATCTTTGCGCTGATGTATGGCGCGTTATCGACGCGAATTTGATGTTCCAGCGCCGCCGGAATTAGCACATTCGCGTCGCAAATGAGCAGCTCCTCATTGTTGATCTCATCCACTCCCGCAGCATGGTATCCTTCTAATAAACCCCGCGGATGGGCAGTTATATGCTGGTTAATACTCGGAATGTCTAAACCCTGCGGGTTGTATAAGCCCCCACTGACATCACTCACCGCGATGATTTTACATCCCATTTGATGCAATATCGTAGCGGCGGCTGAGCCGACATTACCATATCCTTGCACGGCGATCTTAGTGCCGGCAATATCCAAGCCCTGACGTTGTAGCAATTCTCTGGTCACTATGGCAACACCGCGCCCTGTAGCCTCGCGCCGTCCTAGCGAACCGCCTAGCGGGATCGGTTTGCCGGTGACGATATCTACCGTTGTTCTGCCGCGCAACATACTGACGGTATCGGCAATCCAAGCCATAGTTTGCGCGTTCGTGTTGACATCTGGCGCGGGAATGTCGCGCTTCGAGCCGATAATGGGCAAGATCATCGCCGTGAACCGCCGCGTCATTCGACATAGTTCGTCGCTGGACATCTGACTAGGATCGCACCGTACCCCTCCTTTAGCACCACCATAAGGGATGTCAACGACGGCGCATTTCCAGGACATAAGCGCGGCTAAGGCGCGGACTTCGTTCAGGTCTACGTCAGGGTGATAGCGAATGCCTCCTTTACAGGGCCCCCGCACGCTGGAGTGCTGAATACGATAACCTGTGTAGACTTCAATATGACCATCGTCCATCATAACCGGCACCGAGACAGTTAGCTCGCGTTCCGGTTGGCGCAAAATGGCGTGAATATCAGAATCTAATTCCAACCGCCGCGCGACATCGTCGAGCATACTCAGAACTGAATCCCATAAGTTTTGTTTGGGAGGTTCAGCAACGACGAAGTCAGGGCGTTCTCTTACAAACATCTCCGTAATTTGTTCTCTCATAAACCAACTCCTTATTAACTAAAAAATCTTCCCGCGCCATAGTTCAGGGCGCGGGATGTTCATAACTGCTGATTAGCGTTCCCAAACTCGAATGGGGCTGTTATATAGTGACGAGAGCATTGCGCCGTAGCCGATCCGATTCGCTACCTCCGCGTCGTCTACTGCTTGGACATCCAGAATAAACGATGTTTGGTCTCTATCCAACATTTTAGCGATTTTAGTTGCCAGGGCGCGATCTAACGCTTCGACCAGCGAGTCTAAAGCGGTGGTCTTTCGTTCTACCCGCACGATTAGATGGATCGGCAATGCTTGTCGCTTCTCTCCAAAACAGATATCCTCAGGAGTCGCATCATAATCGCAAATGTAAACTGCTTTGACCTGCTCGTCCAGCGCGCCCAAAGCCTCGGCGACCTGCTTGGCGATACTGTAGTGACAGTATTTGCACGCGACATCATCATCACTTTTCAAGCGCGCCACAGCCGCCTTGCCATTAGGTAAGCCCATCTTCTGCGCGCAGTATTCCAATGCCTGCACTAAAACATTCTCAGCCGCACTCGCGGCGTCCGGTAAATATAGTTGGGGCGCCTTAACATGCCCTTGCGCGGTTTGGGTTTGTTCTGCCATAGTAACATTACTCATATTTCGTACCTCCTCAATGCTAGATATTTTCTACTACCAGTCCCTATCCAATTCTGTATCTATAATACCATAAAAGCCGTGAAAAACTCATAGAAACCGGTGCCCTCTTGCTGAAAAATTCATGAAAAATGGTAAATAAAACGAGACTTACGCAAGTTCAGAATAATTTTACCGCCGAGGGCGCGGAGAGCGCAGAGTTTTCTGAATATTTTTCTATTGCATTGCGAGTATGACTTTTAATGAGTACTTATGACTGTTTATGACAGGCATAAAAAATCTTTCCCGTAACACTCCGCGTTCTTTGCGCTCTCTGCGGTAAATTCCGACATAGTTTGCGTAAGCCCTAAATAAAAAATCTCCGTGGTTACGAAAACCACGGAGATTTGAATGGTGGATTGGTGCAGTTTAACTTTCTCCTTCTGGACAACGCAGCATATAGCCGATCCCCGGCGAAGTGATAATGTATTGCGGAGTGGAAGGGTCTTTCTCCAACTTGCGCCGTAAATATCGAATATAGGCGCGCAGATAATCTATGTCATCGCGATATTCCGGCCCCCATACCGCGACAAGCAAATCTTGATGTAACATAATTTTATTAGGATTGAGCGCCAGATGCCGCAATAGCTCGTATTCGGTACGCGTGAGAGCCACTGATTCGGCACACACTTTTATCACGCGGCGCGCAAAATTGATCTCTAAATCGCCACACTTCAAAACCGCGGTTGTCATCTCCTCCGGGTGATGGGCGCGTTTTAGTACGGCTTTTACCCGAGCTATCAATTCCTTAGCGCTGAATGGCTTAGTCAAATAATCATCTGCCCCGACATCGAAACCGCGCAGTATATCCGCCTCTTGTGCCTTAGCAGTAAGCATGATCACGGGAACATCGGAAAACTCGCGAATGCGCTGACATACCTGATACCCATCCAGATTGTGCGGCAGTCTAATGTCTAACAATATCAGCGCGGGCTGTTCCAACGCGACCATTTCGATCGCGGGTTCTCCACTTGCCGCCGCGAGCACTTGATAGCCTACCGCGCTCATAATTTCGCTAACTAGACGTACTACGCGCGGTTCGTCGTCGACGATCATAATTTTTTCGTTCATATAGTTTATCCTCCTAGCTTCGCGCCGCGATTAGGCGCTACTTCACACCCTTCAATGGCAGCGTGAAGAAAAATGTACTGCCCTGCCCTACCTTACTTTCCGCCCAAATACGCCCGCCATGACTTTCCACTATAGCTTGGGTAATTGGCAAACCCAATCCAGACCCGACTACATGCCGCCCTAATCCCGATTTGACGCGAAAGAATTTCTCGAACAACCGATTAAGATCTTCCGGCGCGATACCTACCCCTTGATCAGACACACTTACCACAATTTCATTCGGGCGCACTTCACCGCGTATGACGAGCAAGCCTCCCTCTGGCGAATATTTGACGGCGTTATCCAATAAATTACGTAATACTTGAGCAATACGATCTGGATCAGCATCTATAAGAGGAAAATCTTCTGGGAAGTCCAACATAACGTGAAACCCCGCATGATGTGTAATATCCTCACTCACACTCTTCACCAATCGCGGCAGTCTCAAGGGTTGCAGTTCGATTCGCAGTAACCCTGCGTCGATGATGGATGATTCCAGTAGATCATAAATAAGGTTCTGCAAAATATCACATTCCTCGTCTATAATTTGCAGAAATTCCTGTTGAGTCTCCGCGCTAAAAGTGGCTTCTTCCATGAGTAACGCGGTAGAATAGCCTTTGATCGAAGTCAAAGGAGTCCGCATCTCGTGCGCCAAGATAGAAATTACCTCAGCTTTGAGGCGATTGGCTTCACTAATTGCCTGTGCCGATTGTAGATCTTCCCTCAATCGCGCATTCTCCACCGCTAAAGCGATTAGATCGGCAACCGCCTCCAAAAAAGGGAGGTCAGCCTGCACAAAACTGCGCGGGTGATGCAGATTTTCCAGCATAAATACGCCGACCTTGGCCTTACCGGTAATCAAGGGAATACAAACCGCACTGACCGCGACTTTGCCCTTGAGCACAGCCTTATCAAAATAGGCGCGGTTTTGGGTTGTCATATTGGACATAGTAGCATGTATCTCATCGGTAGTAGCATACAACATCGCTTCCCCTTCTGCAAAGGCTTTGCCACACCGCGCCTCTCCGCTGGACAGGCGCATCCCTTGCAAGTGGTTCAACTCATAGCCATGCGCGGCTTTCACTACCAATTCCCCCTCGGCAGAGTCATACAACAGCAGACACCCAGTTTCAGCCACATCGAAAGATTTGATCAGCCCATCCAAAAATTTCTGAAGCATCGTGTCAGGATCATGTTCACTAACCAATATCTTGGCAATCTCAAAGATAGCGTCCAGTTGCCGATCATGCTCAATATGTTGCGTTTGATGATCTCTTGTGCTGTTAATACGCTCTAAGTCGTTGATATCCATCGCTGATCGTTCAGCCATCATAAACAACTCCTTTTTTCGGGACGCGGACTAACGCGAATAATCCTCAAGTACAAGTTTTTCAGGATTTAAGCTATGGGACTTACGCAACTTCGGGGTATTTTTACCGCCAAGGGCGCGGAGAGCGCAGAGGTTTAGCTACAACTTGTTCCGCTTGAAAAATATGACCTTAAATGATCGATTATGACCGCGTATGCTGATTGTAAAGCTATTCCTTTAAAAAAGCTCCGCGTTCTTCGCGCTCTCGGCGGTGAAATCATTGTGAACTTGCGTAAGTCCTAAGCTATTTATCCGCGTCCTATTGTTCACCTTCTCTTGAAATCCACAATCGCGACCTGTTTGCCTTCTTCGTTGTAACAATTCTCTTCCGTGAGCGTAACCGCGACGCGCTCCGACAACTGATTACCAGCTTCATCTAACAGCGTGATATGGAAAAACAGATCACGCGGTTCCGGCTCTTTGTCATCCAAAACGAACTCCCAATACCCTGCGCTGCGCGGGTGATAACCGGTAGTACGTTCCATCTTGTTCCCGTACAAATCTATCTCCACTCGTACGCCAGCTTGCGGCTGCGCGTTGGCATCCCACACAGTTCCCTCTACCCAAGTATGTCCACAGTTATTCTGATACTTCACAAAAGCGACCTCGTAGGGATAACCGGAAGTTGGCGGCTGCGTCGCTATCGGCGCGGAGGTGGTAGGCGCGGTCGCGGGAGTTTGAGTGGGTTT
>CAZSIG010000315.1:1313-5166 GCA_964606195.1 uncultured Anaerolineales bacterium | reverse complement strand
CATGGTATGGAATTGCGTGGAGATTTGCCCGAAGGGAGTACCCCCGACGCGCGGTATCGCTAAAACGCGGGCGCAAATTCGCCGCGCAACGAAATGAGCAAATCGGCAAACCCGCGCCGCGATTTCAGTGTCCCTCAGTGTTTCAGTGATACAAAAACCCCCGCGTACTCCCAAGCACGCGGGGACTTACTACCAATCTACCGATTTGCAAATTTGCTATTTGCTATTCGCTAATTTGCCGATTTCCGCCGCAATCTCCGCACCTCGTAGCCGCCTAACAATCCCACGAACGTCAACATTCCCCACTCCGACAGCGTCGGAATCGGCGCGTCGGGCAAGCGCGCTAGGACCCCATACACGGGGGGATCCGAGTGCTGAAAATGAATCCACCCGATGTTCTCCCCCCAGGCGTAGCCAGCGAAGCTGCCGCTGCCATCCACCGTCACCCCACCATTCGCCGGATCGAACTTGATCCACCCCACCGTGGGACTCCAGGCGTAACCGGAGAGCGCGCCGGTATCCGGGGCGCGGTTCACGCCGTAGTCGTCCTGGTTGTTGTTGGCATAGGTATGTGTACCGCCGCCGGTGTGCGTGCCCAGCCGAATCCACCCGAGGTTCTCCGCCCAGGCGTACCCCTCCAGGTGATCGTCATAGACCGTCACGCCACTGCCGTGGCTGGGGGCGAAGTTGCCCCCCCATTCGTGCCCCAAGCCCACTTGTTGACCGCGTCGATGTTGCTCGCGGCTTGCGCCACGCCGACCACCGCCAAGGCGAGCGCGATAGTCACCACGGTCTGGTTTATCTGTTTGATCATCTTGATCTTGCTGAATATCATCCTAATTCACTCCTCGTATAATATGCTCCATATACACTCTGTATTACTCCCGCGGGCGCACAACCTACCCCGTCATCCTCCATATATGACGAACATAGCCGCCAAAAATCGCGCCTCTTTCCGCCCGCAGGCAATAAAAAACACGCCCGCGCCGCAGGTACACGTTTGTACCTACGGCACGGGCGCGGTGGCTCCGTTAATGATCACGGGGGAAGAGACGCGAGAAATCAGGGCATGTTTTGCCCCCCCCCCATTATAGTGCGATATTCAAGCGCGAAACCGTTGGTCTCCTAATATTCATAACAAGCACATTTTAACATAATTGAGGTTTAGGGACAAATGGGTGACCAACCTCCCGCAGGTTTCTGAACCTGCGGGAGGTTTTTGCCGCAGTGTCCCTCAGTGTTTCAGAGATACAAAAACCCCCGCGTACTTCTAAAAACCCGAAGGGTTTACAAAACCCTTCGGGTCTATTTGCATATTTGCTGATTTGCAGACTGCCCGCGCCCTCATCTTGCTCGTACAGCAGCGGCAGGAAATTCTCCGCGCCGATGTGGCTGACCAAGCCGAACCAGGGGGAGTAGGACAGGTTTCCATACCTGCCGTTTTTGTTAGTGATCGAAAACGGCGGCTAGGGCTTTCTCAAAGTCGCGTGGTTGGAATAATATGTCACCCTGAGCGCAGCGAAGGGTCTCGTGCTCCCATTAATTTTGGTGGTTCTAATCACTAGATAATAATTATCGCGAAAACGAGATGCTTCACTGCGTTCAGCATGACATCTTGAGCCGGAGCTTACTAGCAGTTTTGACCACGCGGTTTGTACTTTGAGAAAGCCCTAGAACGGCGGCTAAGAAAGCCGCCCTACTAATATTTCCGCTCCGTCGGTTGATACTTCGTGATCATCACATTCTGGTAATCCAATCGCGGCGCGCCGCCGGGATTATAATACGCCATACTGTGTTTTAGCCACCGCGCATCATCGCGCCCGGAGTAATCGGTGCGCCAATGCGAACCGCGACACTCCTGCCGTTGTAACGCGGTCGTCGCTACCACCTCCGCGATCTCCAACATCCCCTCTAGCTCCAGCGTATCCACCAAATCGTAATTGAACGCGTCACCCGCGTTATCCAAGTTCACGCCGCGATACCGCGTCTTCAACTCCGCGAGCTTAGCCACCGCCGCCGCCAGCGAACGCTCCGTGCGAAATACGCCAACGTTATCCGTCATCGCGGTTTTCATCTCACCGCGAATCACTGCCTGCCGCTCGCCATTGGTGCGCTTTTTCAACTCCGCGATTGCGCTCTCTTGAGTATGTAATGCCTCACGCAGCGCGGCTTCATCGGTCGGCTCCGCCGCGCCCTTGACCAACTCCAGCGCGCGGTCTCCGGCGCGCTTGCCGAAGACAATCGTCTCCAACAACGAGTTGCCGCCCAGACGGTTTGCCCCATGCACACTGATGCAGGAACATTCGCCAATCGCGAACAACCCCGACAGCGGCGTCTCGCCGTTTTCATCGCACGCCAGCCCACCCATCGAGTAGTGCTGCCCCGGCTGCACCGGAATCGGCGCGTCTATCGGGTCAACCCCCGCGAAGTTCAGCGCGATCTCCCGAATCCCCGGCAGCCGCGTCTTGATGAGGTCAGCCCCTAGATGCCGAATATCGAGATGCACGTAGCCGCCCTTCGGTCCCATAAAACCGCGCCCCTCGTTCACTTCGGTTTGGATAGCCCGCGCCACGATGTCGCGCGGCGCCAAATCCTTGACCGTAGGCGCGTATCTCTCCATGAACCGCTCGCCCCCGGTGTTGTAGAGTATTCCCCCCTCGCCGCGCACCCCCTCGGTGATGAGAATGTTCGTGCCGTAGAGTGTGGTGGGGTGAAACTGTACGAACTCCATATCCTCTAGCGGCGCGCCCGCCATGTATGCCGCGGCGGTCGCGCTGCCGGTATTGATGATGGCGTTGCTCGATTTGTCGTAGATGCGCCCGTGCCCGCCGCCCGCGATGATGACGGCGTTCGCGCTGAAGGCGCGCAGTTCGCCGCTGGGAATATGCAGCGCGACCGCGCCGATGACGCGCCCATCTCGCGTGACCAATCGCGTGAGCAGCCACTCGTTGTAAAATGGAATAGCGCGCTGAAGACACTGTTCCCACAACGTATGCAGCAAGTGGTGTCCCGTGCGGTCTGCCGCGTAGCAGGTGCGCGGGAAGCCCGCCCCGCCGAACGGGCGCTGGGCGATGCGTCCATTCGCGAAGCGGCTGAAGTACGCGCCCCAATGCTCCATCTCCAGCACTCGCTCCGGCGCGTCGCGCGCCAGAATCTCAGCGCGCGGCTGGTCTGCCAGATAATCCGAGCCTTTGATGGTATCGAAGGCGTGGCGCTCCCAAGAATCATCTTGCCCTTCAGGGTGATTGCCGAGCGCGGCGTTCACGCCGCCCTGCGCCGCGCCGGAGTGCGAGCGCATGGGGTAGACTTTGGACATCACCGCGACCTCGCCCCCCGCGTCGTGCACGGCGACCGCGGCGCGGAGGCCAGCTAGACCTCCGCCGATGATTAGTATTTGCTGGTGTGTAATATTGGTCATAGTTACCACCTTTCATCAAGTTGTTATCGTCTCGCTTGGGCAAACTGAGTCATGGCTGCTGTCAAATGATCTGTATTGAGATTTAGTTCGCGCAACTGCATAGTTAGAATATCTAACTCGGTTTTTAACCACGTTATTACATCTTCGTCATTGGCAATCATAACAGAAGAGGACAAACGTATCTCCTTTTCTCCATTAGCCCATTTGACCAAATATGTTTCGCGCTCTTTGCCCTCAATCTCGATAACGCCTTCGCTAAGTACAACTCCTATAACCCCGCGATGCCCCTTTACCAATTTCATAATCTCTCCTTCAGTATCATATCACTCACATTGTATCACAATCCCGCGCTGTCAACAATTCACATTACGCGATATGCTTCACGTTTCACGTCTCACGAATGTTGTAATAAACTCAAACTTTTGGTATACTGTG
>CAZSIG010000315.1:0-1213 GCA_964606195.1 uncultured Anaerolineales bacterium | reverse complement strand
TCACGTTTCACGTCTCACGAATGTTGTAATAAACTCAAACTTTTGGTATACTGTGCACGGAGTGCTGAAACATGAGGCAAAATCGCGTGAATTTAGTATTATTGATAATTATTCCCCCAATCTTATTATTCTTCTGCGCGCTGGTGATGATTTGGATTCCGCTACCGCGCCCCTTTCCCGCCGCGCTGAGCATCGGGCGCAACCAACTCGCCGCGATACTCACCGGCATTCTGAGTATGCTCTACGTCGTAGGGATAACGGTATATTTCATCGGCATGTTGCGCCAGCCCACTCATGTCGTTGACAACGCCTTCGCTCCGTTGGGCTTTACGGCGCGCAATTACATGATCTTCGGCAGAAGGTATCGCGGTCAACTTCGCGGCTACGAGGTGGAAGCCAACTTTATCCCTCCAGCGCGGCTGCGGCTGTATCACGCCGACCTCAAGATTTACGTCCACGTTTCCACCGGCACGCGCATGACGATGGGACAAAAGAAGCCGATAGTTCACTGCCCCGGTTGTTCCCCCATCACGCCGCGCGACTCTGATCTACTTTCACTGCAAATATTCGCCCAAAACGCGGCATGGGCTGACAAGTTGCTGTCCAATCCGCAGGCAAAAACCGCGCTACTTAACCTGTTGGTCAACCCCGCCAGATTCGAGTTTCCAGAACTCTACATCGAGGAGAACAGATTATGGTTCAGCATACATCCCAAACAGATCACCGCGCCGCGTATTCAACGATGGGTTGAGGATTTATCCACGTTAGCCCAAATAATTGAGACGCAGCCTTGAGACGCCTCATGCAATTTCCACACGATAAGCTAGAACAAATCATTCACCATCATTGCCCCGATGTGCACGGGCGCGTCTCGTTCGCGCCTATTCGCACGGGCAAATTCAACTCGTCATTTTGGGTACACGCCGCAGACGCGGAGATGGTACTGCGCATCGCCCCACCCCGCGACGCGGTCTTTGTCTTCTACGAGCGCGATATGATGCGCCAGGAGCCGAAAATCCACGCGCGGGCGCGTGAGCATACCGATACGCCAGTAGCACGCGTCATCGCCTACGACGATTCGCACACTCTGCTCGACCGCGATTTTATCTTGATGGAACGGCTCCCCGGTCGTCCGCTCACGGAGATGGGGTATGTGGACTACAACGCGGTGCTGCGCCAGATGGGATATTATCTGGCGCAAGTTCACAATATT
>CAZSIG010000314.1:2013-5167 GCA_964606195.1 uncultured Anaerolineales bacterium | reverse complement strand
GACGCGCCCGCAGTGGCACGTAGACCGCGTCCAGCGGCACCTGCTGCGCGATTCGTTCCACCTGCGGCAGCGATTTGAAATCGAGGTGCTGATAGGTCTCGCGCAGATATTGCAGATACGCGGCGCGCAATCGCGCCAGGTCGGGCGTCTCCGCCAACGTGAAGGGCGCGGCTTGCCAGGTGATGTTGATGGTAATCTGGTCGCGCCCGATGAAATCGCGCCCCGCCGTCTGGTCGCCCCCCGCCCGCGACCCCCCAATATGCGTATTTGATGTAGTCATTATTCCTCCTCCTTCAAACCTACTCAGACCTGCCAGGTTTGAACCATTGTAACACGTAAAAACAACCGCGAGCAAATTTCCACACCCCGCGAGACCCGAAGGGTTTTCTTAAACCCTTCGGGTCTTACCCCCTAGCCAACCCCATCAGACCTCCGCGCCACATTCGTTATTTGTTTATTCGTTTCCCATTCGTTGTTATCCCCTAGGAATTTCTCAACGTAACCGCAGGCTTTACGCCTGCGCCAACCGCCCCCGTAAAGGGTGCGCCTACTCGCGTCGCGCACCTCGCGGGCGCGCTGTCAGCGGTGATACAGCAATTTCACCATCTCTTCATAGAGATCGGCGCGGTCGAAGGAAAGCGTTGTACAGGTAGTGGATTGTGGAGCATTGCGCGCCGATGAAACTACTGCGGTCGCGGACGGTCACAGATTAGTAAATTGATGAAGTACATGTCTAATGCCAAATTGTACAACTTCGAGACTAAATGTTATAATTACTAATCTTTGCATAAGCGACAGCGGGAGATGATAAAGAATATATGAGCGTAGAAATAAAAACTATTTTAAAACAACTTAGCGAAGCCGCGGGAGTGACCGGATATGAAAAGGATGTCCGCGATCTGGTGATAGAGATCCTTGAGCCGCTTGTGGATGACATACGTACCGATACCCTAGGCAACGTTGTGGCGTTGAAACGCGGCACCAACTCCGCGTCGGGCAGCATCATGCTCGCCGCGCATATAGATGAAATCGGACTTATCGTGACTAAATTGGACGAATCTTTCCTCCGTTCCACGCAAGTAGGGGGAATCGACGAACGGGTACTTCTGGGACAAGAAGTGCTGGTTCATGGGCGCGAGCCTTTGCCCGGAGTTATAGCCAGCCGCCCACCGCATGTTTCATCTGCCAGCGAGAGACGAAAAAGTGTTGCTATGGATGAATTGCTGATAGACGTTGGCTTATCTGCGAGTGAACTGGCAGAGATGGTGCAGGTCGGGGATATGATCACCATCAAGCGCGATATGATCGAGCTTCAAAACAATTGCGTTGCTGGCAAAGCGATGGATGATCGCGCCTGTGTAGTGGCGATCATTGCCGCGCTGAATGCTTTGTATAATGTAGAACACGAATGGGATGTATACGCGGTGGCTACAGTTCAGGAAGAGATCGGAGTGCGCGGCGCGACCACCAGCACCTATAATATAAACCCGCACATCGGCATCGCGCTGGACGTGACTCACGCCAAACAATATAGCACGAATAGCACTTCCGATCCTGGGCTGCCGCATCTGGGTAAAGGCTCTGTCATCGCGTTCGGTCCGAATATCCACCCCAAACTTTTCGATAAACTGGTGAAAGTGGCGGAAAAGAACGAGATTCCCTATCAGATTGAGCCGGATCCGGGACCCACTGGCACCGATGCTAGAGCCATTCAGGTTACCCGTTCGGGTATTCCCACCGCGTTACTTTCGTTGCCGCTGCGGTACATGCACACCGCGGTAGAGACGATTTCGCTCAAGGATATCGAACGCACTGCCAGATTACTAGCCTCGTTCATTACCGAACTGGATACTAATTCTATGGACACTTTGAGGCTGGAGTAAAGGAGATGACAAGAATGTTAGAACGATTAGAGGCGCTGTCCAACGCGCCGGGAGTATCGGGAAACGAAGGCGCGGTCCGAAAAGTCGTCCGCGAGGCTATTCAGGATTACGTGGATGAGATACGCGTAGATCATTTGGGCAATTTGATAGCGGTGAAGAAGCCTCATGATGCTGATGATAGTGGCGCGGCGAAGATGCGCGTGATGGTCGCGGCGCACATGGACGAAGTGGGGTTTATGGTTTTGGATATAGATAGCAACGGTTATCTTAAGTTTCAAAGTGTGGGCGGCGTTGACTCGCGTATTCTGCCCGCAAAAGAGGTATATGTTGGGGATAGCGCGGTGCAGGGAGTCATCGGCACTAAGCCGATACATCTGCAAAAGCGCGGTGAGTCAGGTAAAGTAATGGACATTAGCCAGTTACGGATAGACATCGGCGCGAGCAGTCAGAGTCAGGCGAAAGAAAAGGTCAAACTGGGGGATTACGCGGCTTTCGCCACCAAATTCAGCCGCGTCGGCAAATTGGTGAAAGGCAAGGCGTTCGATGACCGCGCCGGGTGCGCCGCGTTGATCGAGGTATTGAAGGAAGATTACCCCTTTGAGTTGTACGGTGTTTTCACCGTTCAGGAGGAAGTTGGTTTGCGCGGCGCGCGCGTAGCTGCCTATGACCTAAATCCCCATGTGGCATTCGTCTTGGAGGGAACAATTTCTGATGACTTACCTAAAGATAAAGATGTCAGCCCTACTTCAGAGATCGGCAAGGGACCGGTCATTACCTTGATGGACCGCACCTTCTTCGCTGATCGCCGATTGGTAGAACTGCTCGTGGAAACCGCGCGTGCTAATGATATTCCATATCAGTTCAAACAACCCGGAATGGGGGGTACAGACGCGGGAAGCATTCATCTGGCGCGAGAGGGCATCCCCTCCGCCACAATCGCCACCCCCTGTCGCTATATCCATTCCCCCGCCGCGTTGCTCAATCCGGAGGACTTGGAAAATAAGGCGAAGTTAGTGATAAAAACGCTGCACGCGGCAACCCCCAAATTGACCAAAATTTTAAGTGTTTATGAGTAGGGGCGAACCTGTGTGTTCGCCCTGTATAGAAATGAGTATATATGGGGCGAACCTGTGTGTTCGCCCTGTATAGAAATGAGTATATATGGGGCGAACCTGTGTGTTCGCCCAGTATAGAAATGAGTGTATATGGAGCGAACCTATGTGTTCGCCCATAGAGAGGATTATATAACCATGAAAGAACTCTTACGTAAA
>CAZSIG010000314.1:0-1913 GCA_964606195.1 uncultured Anaerolineales bacterium | reverse complement strand
CTATGTGTTCGCCCATAGAGAGGATTATATAACCATGAAAGAACTCTTACGTAAATTATGTGATGTATACGGGCCATCTGGCCATGAGGAACAGATTCGTGAAGTGCTGGTCGCGGAGATAGAGGAGCTTGTTGACGAATATCGCGTAGATGCACTGGGCAACCTCATCGCGGTACGTCATTCCACTATCGACACGACTGATAATGCGCACAAAGTCATGCTCGCGGCACACATGGACGAAATAGGCATAGTGGTCACGCACATCGACGAGAAAGGTTTTTTGCGGTTCACTGCGGTAGGAGGCGTTCACGCCTACAACCTGCTGGGCAGCCGCGTGATCTTTCACAACGGCGCTCAAGGGGTTTTCGGACGCGAGACCAAGCGATCTTCCGGTAGCGGGCTAGATTTTAGAAAACTGTTTTTGGATGTGGGCGCGACCTCGCGTGATGATGTGCCGGTAGAGGTGGGCGACGCGGCAGCCTTTCGTCAGCAATTTAATGATTTGGGAGAGCGGCTGTTGGCGCCGAATTTCGATGATCGCGTCGGTTGCGCGGTAGTGGTGCAGACATTGCGCGAGTTGAAGGATAGTCCGCATGAGATATTCGCGGCGTTTACCGTTCAAGAAGAGGTTGGTTTGCGCGGCGCGACGACATCTGCTTATGGCATCGCGCCGAATATCGCCCTGGCGGTGGATGTGACCCTGACTGGTGATACACCCGAAGCGCATCCGATGTCGGTCTCTTTGGGAAAAGGTCCCGCGATTAAGGTGATGGACCGCCGTTTTCTGGCTCACCCCGGCGTGAAGGATTGGTTAGTGAGCGTGGCAAAATCGCGTGATATTCCGTACCAGTTGGAAGTACTAGAGTTCGGCACGACGGACGCCAATGCGATTCAAATCACGCGCGAGGGGATCGCCGCGGGGGCGGTTTCCATTCCCTCTCGCTACGTTCACGCCCCATCGCAGATGATAGACTACGCGGATGTGCAAAACGCGGTGAGTTTGTTAGTTGCCTGTTTGAGCGATTCGATTGAGTTATAGTTTGTGAGACTGTTAGTTGAATTATCAGTACTTACGCAGATTCAAAAAGATTTACCGCCGAGAGCGCGGAGAACGCGGAGTTTTTCCAAATGATCTTGGAGTGCCCCGTGAATATGCTTTTCAATGATGATTTATGCCCGCGTATGACCGTTAAGAAATTCTTTTCTTTATCTTCTCCGCGTCCACGGCGTGCTCGGCGGTTAATCACTACATAGTCTGCGTAAGTCCTGGAATTATAAGACTAAAGCCAGGTTTCTCAATGAAACCTGGCTTTTTGTTTATAGGATTTACGTAAACCGCGCTACAACTCACCGCAGAAAGCGCTGAGGACGCGGAGCTTTCTTGAAGGAATAATTTTTCTGCCCCTTGCTGTCTAACTGTTATGTTTGGTCTACGATGAGCGTACTTTATTTTCGCTCTAAGCCCCCGTCGCGGGGGCGGCTGCGGCAAAAGCCGCGCCCTATTCTATAACGCCCCCGAGGATGGGGGCTGAGAGCCATGTAGGGCGTAATTAAGTCGCTTTTATAGGGTGTATATAATACTTAAATACTCAGGGTCATATGCTATCATTTAAGGTCATATTTTTCAGATGGTACGAATTGTAACTAAACCTCTGCGCTCTCCGCGCGCTCGGCGGTAAAAATACACCGAAGTTGAGTAAGTTCTAGTACTACAACGAAATTTTCTAAACTCCATGTCATTCTGAGGAGCACAGCGCCGAAGAATCTCGCGCTACACCGGATTATTACTTCCTGAAACGAGATTCTTCGCTCCCGGTGGTCGCTCAGAATGACATCCTATCGCGAAGTCTCGTTATAGTGTAGGACTTACGCAACTTCACATTAAATCTGCACGAGCGGGTTATAAATGACTA
>CAZSIG010000313.1:0-5171 GCA_964606195.1 uncultured Anaerolineales bacterium | reverse complement strand
CAATTTGTAACAGCTTCTGTATACTCATTCTCTCTACCTCCATAAATGTTTTCTCATAACTGGTTATTTGTCACTAATTTCACGACTCAACGCGAAACTTACCTTTTGTGCTTGGTTATAACAATGGTTGATAAACCCATTAGGACTTACGCAAGTTCATAATAATTTCACCGCCGAGGACGCAGAGGACGCGGAGAAGAGGAAGAGAAAAACTTTTTACTTTCATAAGCGGTCATAAACGTTCATTAAAGAGCGTATTCGCGGCGCGCTAAAGAACTAACCAGAAAACTCTGCGCTCTCCGCGCCCTCAGCGGTAAAAATACACCGAAGTTGCGTAAGTCCTACCCATTATACCATAAAATTCATCCTTATCAAATCATAATTCCGTAATATACACACATCTTCCGCGCCACCTCCGAATTGCTTCAATCACAGGGGAATAAAGAAAGCCCCGTAGCGCGGCGTTCTTACACTCGCGCGAATAGTCTATTCTGGATTCAATATCTGCTGGGTACGCTCGAGGATGTCTAATCCTTGCTGCTTCAGCCAATAAGGAATATCGATGAACACCCAATTCTCCGCCAGTTTGTCACCCTCGCGGCGGTAGACATCTACTACTTGCATCTCGGCATTGATCTTGCTCCCCGGTAAGCCCAGCCAGCCGCCAAGCGAGGTGTTAGACAGGTTAGGCCAGCCGAAGAAGCACGCGAAGTTACCCTCCGCGAAACGGCAAACGTGACCTTCAAATTTCTTGTCCCCCATATTGCTGCGAAAAGGGAGTTGGTGCTGCGCCTGATAGCGCGGGATGGTATACGTCGCCCCCACCCCCGCGGGGCCATACCAGATCATCTCTGAAGACCAGGTTCTCTCCAACACTTCTGGAGGACATCCCATAGAACCACACTCATTTAAGTCGTGTAGATCATCAATCATCTCATTCACCAACGCCAGCGTTATAACGCTTTCTTCCTCTGGAGCATCTTCGTACAACAAGCCGTCGTGGGTGCGCGGTCCCGGATAGTTGAAATAGACTCCCGTTGACGGCGGCAGAGGATACACGCCCGCCTGTACCATCAAACTGATGATGTCAATGAACAGCCCGGTTTGGGTAATGACCCCATTTTCCACGCAGTTGAACTCCGCGTAGCGCAGATTAGCGATTTTACGCGTGCGCGGAATGCCGAGCCAGTCCACATCAAACAAGCCCATAAAGTTGCCCATACTCATCACCCACTGCTCACCACCAATTTCGTTGGTGCCCGCGATGAAAATGTCTTGGCGGCGCTGCATGTGCGCCAACGATCTCATCAACGGTGCCCAAAATGTATTAGCCACCATCTTCGCGCCATGCTGCTCGCGAAACGGATAGACGCCGCGCCAGTAGTAATCTTCGCTGGTATAAGTCTTCAGCACCTCCACGACGGTTTCCGGCGTCGCCTTTTCCATAGCATCAAAATAGTCGCGAACGACGGTTTTTATTTCTTGATATTTACTCATTTTATACTCCTGCCATCAAACTTGTGGCAATTTCACCAATAAATCGACGCCCGATTCTCGCGCCGCGCCGATCAGGTCGATCATGACCCAATTCTCTGCCAGCAAATCGCCGTCTCGTTTCCAAAAGTCCATGATATTCCAGCCGATTCGCTCTCCGGTCGGCGCCCAGCCCATGTATTCGTTGCGGTGCGTGCCTGCGAGGCTGGGCCAGCCGGTGGATGCCGCGAAGTGCCCATCGGCGATACGCGCCTGATGCCCAACACCTTTGCGGTCCGGAAAGGCGCGGACGATGGGCCCTTGCGCGTTCTTTTTGAACTCTGCCAAGCCATAGGCGGAGCCGATGCCAGCGGGACCGTGCCAGACCATATGCGGATGCCAAAAGCGTTCCAAGCCCTGACTATCTTGACTTTTTTGGTCGTATTTGTTTAGCCCGCCGAAAATCATCCCCTCGACGAGGCTCAAAGTTTTTGCTGATTCGGCGAGGTCTTGTTCGTCCAAAAGAACGCCATCCCCCGCGAGCGGGCCTGGAATCCAAATATCGCGTCCATAGTTGGGTGGTAACAGCTTGATGCCGGCTTGCCGCGCGAGGTCGGGCAGGTCAATGATGATACGAATCTCCTCAATTCGCCCCTCCGCGATTTTGCAGAATTCGCCGAAGCGGAAGTGGACGCTGCTACCACTGGCGTGAATGACGACATTGTCTATAATCCAGTCATTGGCGAAGGTGCCGATGAAATCCCCCGTACCGCAAACCCAATCGCCGCCCTCAAAATGTCCGCCGATGAAATGGTACGGACGGCGCGTCAGATCGGGGAGCGCGGACAACAGCGGCTGCCAAAACCGCGCCCATATTTCCGCCGAACCCTTCAAATGGCGCAGGGGCTGGAAGCCATGCCATACTGTGTCGCGGTGAAAGGTATCAAAGAGAACATTGGTGTTTCTACCGCCGTTCATCCCCTGCCAATAATTCCAAACGAGTTTCTTGTTTTGTTGGTACATAGTCATTTCCTTCAAAGATAGGATTTAGCACCCCGCGAGCTTGAAGCTCGCGGGGAGTTGAAGCTCAAATCTGCCTTAGTTGACGCGCGTAGGTCATCTCCCGCATACGCGAAAACACATCGACGCCGAGTTGGTCATATACATGCAGCAAATCGACCAGCACCCAATTTTCGCGCAGTTGATCATTCTCACGACGCCAAAAATCCAGACTCCGCATCGTGATTTTTCGGTTAGTCGGGGCGATCCCCAGCCAACCGTCACCGCTGAGGGTCATGTGCATTCCCGGCCACGCGGTGAACCCCACATAGTTCCCGTCGCCAAACATAAACCCGTTCTCAAGAACAGGGGCGCGATCGGGCATCGCTTTCAAAAAGGGAATTTGGTGCCAACTTTGAAAGCCGAACATGCGCCGCGCCGTGCCAATGCCGGCTGGCCCATACCAGTGCATCTTGGGATGCCAATAACGTTCAAGTTCCATAGCCTCGATGCCTTGAGGAGATTTCCTCAACCCCGCGACCATATCGAGCACAAGTTGGACGCTGGCATCCGCTTGGGCTTTATCGTATGGCGTCGTAATAATGCCATCCTGCGTCGCGGGCCCGGGGACAACCCATTCGACGCCTAGGCTGGGCGTCATCGGCCAGGCGTTCGCCTGCATCATCACCTGGGGAATGTCCCACAGCGCCTGCATCTCGATTACTTTACCATCTTCGACGCGGAAAAACTCATGATGGCGCATGGCAACGGCGTGCTGAGTGGGTGGAATATCGAGCCAGGGGTGCTCAAAGACACCGGTGTAGAACCCCGCGCACCCCACCCAATTAGTTCCATTGGCATGTCCTGCCATCAAGATAAAGTCGCGCCGCTCTAAGTCAGGGATCGCGGCAATAAGTGGTTTATAGGCGCGTTCAAATAGTTCATCTACCCCATCTAAGTCTTCAAAGGGAAAAGCCAAATGAATCTCGCAATTCGGTGCGAAAACTTCGTGCAGTTGGCTCTCCAGCAGCGTTTCGTCGCAATCGTAAAGCGCGGCTCTAAATTTGCCGATAAGCTGTTTGTTTTGTCGATGAATATCGATTGTCATCTTTGCCTCCATTCTGAAAATGATTTAGAATTTTACACAAGTTCACAATAATCCTACCGCAGAAAGCGCGGAGAGTATCGTGAAAGACCTTTGGTGCCTATCATACACGGTCATAGATCCCTTGCTGTCTAACTGTTATGTACACCCTATGAAACGGATTTAGGGAGGGACTCGAATGTCATGCTGAACGCAGTGAAGCATCTCGTTTTAGGCTATATCAGGCTTTAGGCCTCCGCGTAACCACTTTTGGCGGCAAACGAGACCCTTCGCTACGCTCAGGGTGACATCATAGATAGTGCGAACATAATACTTAGACACTCAGGATTATAAATATTCATTAAAAGTCATATTCGCGGCGCGGTAAAACCCTATCCAAAAAACTCCGCGCTCTCCGCGTGCTCGGCGGTTAAAAATACCCCAAAGTCGCGTAAATCCTAAGATATTTATTCGCGTCAATCTACGGAAATCCGCGTCCCATTTTTTATCAAAGCCCTAAATCCTCGTTGATCAAGATAACCTTTATCCTATGCTTGGGAAAAGACCTTTCGACGATAGACCAGATACGGCAGATACGCTCGCGGCTCTGGCAATCCGCACAATAAGAAGTCTTGGCACAGGGAGTTTTTTTATCTAAGCGAATCGCGTTAGTCGGTGCCGTGTAGTTCTTAACGCGCTGCATCGCGGCATCAAGGTCAGGTACCACTTTATTGCGCCCCACCAAAATAACTACCGCTTTGGGACCGAAGGTAATTCCCCCGACGCGGTTGCCCACCATATCGAGATTCACCAACTTGCCGGTTTCTGTCACCGCGTTAGTTCCGGTGATGAACAAATCCACCAGCAGGGCGCGCCGCGCCCGTTCCAGCCATTCTTCAATCGCGAGGTCTCCCTCAAAAATATCGATGAATTCTAGCGCGGCATCGTTCTTGATAGCCTCGAAAAGCTCCGAGTTCAAAAAGGTCAGGGAATCGCCGTAGGTGATGCGTTTAGCTCCGGTTTGCGGAATGACCTGTTGCAACACGATATCTTTTGCCGCGGTTTGATTCTCCGCGACAAAAGCCTCAAAGTCGTGTGTTTCTAGGGTTCGCTTGAGCTTAGCTAAACGACGCTGCCAGTAATACTTTATTGGTTCCATAATCTGTTTATATGTATCTCCTTATAAAAAACGTCTTTACGCAAATCTGTGTAGTAGGATTTCCATATTATAACTCAATTGCTCCACAAATCCCAAAATATCAAATGGGATTTGTGATATTCGTGATAAGCAAACTGTTGGCGCGGCGGTGCAATGGAGATTGCGCCCTATTGTAAATAGACTCACCCAGGACACAATCACTATTAGGGCGTTCTCAAAGTCGCGTGACGGGTATTATATGTCACCCTGAGCGCAGCGAAGGGTCTCGTTCTTTCGCTAATTTTGGCCATCCTAATCATCAGGTAATAGTTACCGCGAAAACGAGATGCTTCGCTACGCTCAGCATGACACTTTAAGCGGGGCCTTGCTAGAGGTTTTGACTACGCGGTTTATACTTTAAGAAAGCCCTACAAACACTATATACTAAAACTATCTGTAGCTTAGAAATATATACCC
>CAZSIG010000312.1:0-5186 GCA_964606195.1 uncultured Anaerolineales bacterium | reverse complement strand
CTCGGCGCACTCCGCGCCCTCGGCGGTAAAATTATTCTGAATTTGCGTAAGTCCTATTCTAATTTCTTTTCAGGGTATGCAATAGCGAATTGAAAGAGAAGGTGATAGTGTAATGGGTGACGAGGTCAAACAACAAGATACGCGTAAGGCGACATCGTCAGAAATGACTGAACAGATAACGCCGAAGTTACAGGTTAGCATTCTAAATACTTGGGTAGCTTATCAAACCCATGTTGGACAGGTACGCTCACACAATGAAGATTGGGTCGAGGTTTATGAACCTGAAGAAGAGCAGGTATTAGCGCGCAAAGGTAGTTTATACATAGTGGCTGATGGTATGGGAGGACACCGCGCCGGAGAAGTAGCCAGTCAGGGAGCAGCCCAAGAAACGGTAAATTCCTACTACGCTGACGCGAATACCGATATTATTCAGAGTTTGACCGACGCGGTGAAAAAAGCCAATAAACGAGTCTACAGGCAATCTATGGAAAATCCCGAACAGATGGGGATGGGTACGACACTGGTTGCCGCGGTGTTACACGATGCCAATTTGTATATCGCTAACGTCGGGGACAGCCGCGCCTATCTCATACGTGAGGGAGAGATAAGCCAAATTACCAATGATCATTCATGGGTCGAAGAACAGGTGCGCGTGGGGATAATCACCTCAGAACAGGCGCGGCATCACCCACAACGAAATGTTATAACGCGGGCTATGGGTTCAAGAGAAGATGTAAAAGTCGACATTTTCACGGAGAATTGGCAATCTGACGATATACTCGTAATGTGTACCGATGGTTTGTCAGGTTTGGTAGAGGATGACGAAATTCGCGATATCACCCTCGCTTATCCACCAGAGGAAGCGGTGGCAGAGCTTATAAATACGGCAAATGATCGCGGTGGAGTGGATAATATCAGCGTCATCGTTCTAAGTTCAAAATTTGACAACGAGAACGATGCTCCAGAGGAGGAGCAACCAAAATCACCCATCAAAAAGTTACAGAAATTGGCAGATAAACTGCCTAAATTGCCACATATTAATAAAGAGTGATTTTCTACTTTCTTTCTGAACGATGGGTTGGCAATTCTCCGCGCACCAAACTCTATATCGTTAGAGCGTAGAAAAGAGTAGCGACCGTTGATTTCCAACGGTCATTGTTTTAGTTATAGATGAGTTATTGAAAAAAGAAGGTAACTAACCACAGAGGCACGGAGAACACAGAGATAATTTAAGACGGAGATCAAAAAAGAGAACTGTAATCTTATCGACATTCATCTATTAAAAACTCCGCGCATTCAGTGTCTCTGTGGTAAAATTCTTGGTTTATTAAGTTGAGGTTATGATAATACTACAATCCGCAAAAATCAGCGTTACCGGGGAAGGCAAAACACATAACGAGGGTTGGGTAAACTATTATGAACCGATAGATCACCGCGAACGCGCCCATAACGGTTGTGTCTATTTGGTCGCGGACGGCGTGGGGAGTGGTCACATCGGCGCGCTGGCGAGCCGCCAAGTGGTCGAAAAGGCGATGCAGATCTATCGGAATGACCCCGCGAATGATATTAGTGCGCGGCTGCGGCACGCTTTTCAGGAAGCTAATAAATTGGTCTATCGGCAAAAAAAGGTGCTGGCAAGCAGCTCGAACATGGGAACTACCTTAGTAGCGGTGGCAATACAGGAACAGAAGGCTTACGTTGCCAATGTGGGTAACAGCCGCGCCTATATTATCAGAGAAGCTCATATTCAACAGATTACTCAAGATCATTCTTTAGTAACGGAGCAACCGCGCAGAGAGTCCCTATTCCCAGAGCAAGCCAGTAGATCTCCACAACAAGATAAACTGACGCGGATTATGGGGCAAAGCAACACGGTCAAAGTAGACCTGTTTGAGGGAAGTTTTTTACCCGGTGATATATTGGTACTATGCACAAGGAGCTTAACCAAATATCTAAGTGATGGTGAAATCGGTGGAATTGCCCTAAAATACGAGCCGGACGACGCGGTTGAGCATTTAGTAACGCTCGCTAAGCAACGTGGGGGAGAATGTAATATCAGCGCGATCGTGGTTCGCGCCATCAGCACCGCTGTTTTATCAAACGACTTCTTAAGTGAGAAAGGGGATACAAAGGAACTCAGTCCTAAAAACCGCGCACAGAGATGGATAGGGGCAATGTTGGTATTAGCTGCTGTCGCGGCAATAATCGGCGGAATGTGGGTATATAGTCAGGAAATTATCCCGCTCTCTCCCAACAAAACACCGACGACGCGGAGTGCGTCCCCTCAGGTATCTCCTTCCAAGCCGCTTTCCACTGTGACTGAATCAGCCAACACGCCAGAAACATCGGTCTCTTGGAAATATGCCGTACCTAGCTTATCGTATCCCCATGACAAAGCTATAGTGATGGGAAAAGAACCTACTCCCATACTGAAATGGCAAGCGGAGAATGATTTACAGATAGATGAATGGTATGAAGTACAAATTGGGCGCGTTGGAGAGCCAAAAGCATTTAGTAGGTTACGCGTTAAAGACGGGGAGTTACGATTGGCTGAACACTTATTTCCCGGCACTTACTGGTGGCGCGTGGTGGTGGTAGAAGTAGACAAGGCAGGACAAGCTGTCGCTTTAAGTTCACCCAGCGAAAGATGGGAATTCAACTGGCTCCCTACAGGAACAGATGAATAACCGCGCCAGTCCCAGAAAATAATGGCGCTATGTTTTTCAAAAAAACCATGAATAAGGTAAAATTAGCATAATGAAAAAAGAATACACCGATATTTTGTCCTATTGTACGCTGGATGAAGTTGCTCTCCAGAAACGGCTGTTATTATTACCACACTGCCTGCGAAAAGTAGAACATTGTCAGGCTACTTATGACAGCAAAGGGCTACAGTGCAAACACTGTAATCCATCGTGTGCAATCAATCGTTTAACTCGCGCCGCGGAGGAATTGGGCTACGGGGGGATATGCGTGGCACCTGGTGGTTCATTAGCCATCCAAACAGTTGAGGAATTGCTACCAGAAGCTATCCTCGCGATCGCTTGCGATAAAGAACTCAAACTAGGTATAGAAATGATAGCGAACATGAGCGATAACGGGAATGATTATAACCCAATTATTGAGATTATCCCCCTAATAAAAGATGGTTGTGTAAACACCGAAGTGGATATAGAGTTAGCCCTGTCAAAGATCAGGTGTATAACGCAAACGAATAACTAAGTAGGAAAGCGATGCAAAAGATACTTTACATTGAAGACTCCAGCCTGGAAAGGCAAGTGACGCGGCGCATCCTCGAAAGTCATTACGAGGTATTGGAAGCCGCGGACGGCTTAAAGGGACTCCAAATTGCCCAGTCTGAGAAGCTGGATCTAGTGTTGATTGATTTGAATATGCCCGGTATGAACGGAAACGAAGTTACCACCCGTCTAAAAACACTGTTTCCCGAAGTGCCAGTGGTAGCGATAACCGCGGAGGTCACACCGGGAACGCGAGAAAGTGCCTTAGCCGCGGGGTGTGCTGGGTTTATTACTAAGCCGGTAAGTGCCGAAGAATTATTGAGACAAGTCACGGATTTCTTGGGGGGGAAAAGTGAGGAACTGCTCCCCGCGGAGCGCATCAAATACCAGCGTGTTTATCAACAAAAGTTAGTAGCTAAATTAGAACAACAAGTGCGCGAATTGACCAGGGCGAATCAAGAACTGAAGGTCACCCAAGAACGTTTGATACAGGCTGAGAGATACCGCGCTTTGGCTCAATTGATACGCGGCATTGCCCATGATTTTAACAATATTCTGACTATTATCTTGGGCAACTTAACGATGGTGCTGATGGATGTTGAAGACGAAGTCATACGCGAGGATCTACTAGCCATCCAAAAAGCCGCGGAGGATGGGGAAGAAATGATCCAGCGAATTCGGCTATTCAGTCCGTTTGAATCGGACGACGACGAAAAACAGCCGATAGAAATCGAACAGCTAATCGAAGATACTGTTCTATTCACCAAACCGCGCTGGAGTAAACCTACACCCGATTATAACGCGACGATTAGCGTAAATATGTATTTGGGAAAGCCATTTGCCGTAATGGGCTATCCGAGTGAATTGCGCGAGGTGTTTGTCAATCTCATCTTTAACGCGATAGATGCCATGCCCAAAGGTGGAGAAATTACCTTAAAAACCAAACAAGAAGCGGGTAAAGGATATATCATCATCTCCGACACAGGTATAGGCATGTCCCCTCAAACGCGGCAGCGGGTATTCGAACCTTTCTTTACCACGAAAGGTAAGGAAGGCAGCGGATTAGGGTTATTCACCAGCTACGGAATCATTATGAAGCACAATGGTTCTATCAATGTAGAGAGCGAAATCGATAAAGGGGCTACCTTTACCATATCCTTGCCCATTATTTCTGATGAATAATTTGCTAACTAAAAACGGTGTTCCTGTTCCTCGAAACAGGGAATGCAGTAAGTCTCACCGCGAAACAGGCGCGCGCGCGTCTCCATGACCATTTCCTCGCACCGCGCACATTTCACAGAATCTAATAATCGCGCGCGAGCTGGAATAACCGCCTCCACCTCTTGAACCTCGAACAATTCCTCCACCGGAGCACTAAGGATAAACTCTATCCACTGCTCCCGAAACTCTCGATAGCGTTGTATATCATCTTCAGATGCCTCGCCTCTATGAACTTTGGCGGAAACCTCTTCGTACTCTGAACTTCGCGTCCTGCTCAAGTCAGGGCGCGTTTTTATGCGTATGGCTTTGCCATCTGAACGGCAGATAAAGGTATACACGTTTTTGCCATAATCCAGATGAATCAAATTACCTTTACCAAAAGTGCAGCCGGTGAAGTATTGTATCGCATCGACCGCGCACATATCAGTCTCGACGATAGCTACCACCTCTTCATCTTCGGCGTGAGATCCTATTTCGCTCAGCGCGATCTCCGCGACGCGTATCCCCATCGCCAAGCCCGGGCAGCTATGTCCATGAAACTGCCGCGCGCCATCAATATCAGCTTCACTAATTTTTCTCGTCAATTTCATCTTAAATCTCCAATGCCCCTAAATTTCTACTCATTTATCTGGTTGTCTGCCAAATTTAATCTCTGCTCCGCGTCGCGGGTAATGGGACACTGATTGACACAGATTTTCACTGGTTTGGGATCGCGAATTAAACAAC
>CAZSIG010000311.1:0-5205 GCA_964606195.1 uncultured Anaerolineales bacterium | reverse complement strand
TGCGCCAAAGTACCGCGAGGGTATTTTGGCGATTTCGCGGTAAGGGAGATATTTTCAGTTCACACAGGCTGATTTGTTGACTTAGACAAACTGAGGAAGGAGAATATGAAACCTATACGAGAAGTTGGGATTGTTGGATACGGAGCTTACATACCGCGCTATCGTATTCCGGCGAAGGAGATAGCGCGAGTTTGGCGCGGCGGAGAGGACGCGGTGCCGATTAAGGAAAAAGCGGTGCCCGGACCCGATGAGGACACGGTGACAATCGCGCTGGAGGCGGCGCGCAACGCCCTGAAACGCGCCCAAATCGACCAGCGCAAAATTGGCGCGGTCTGGGTGGGGAGCGAATCGCACCCCTACGCGGTCAAGCCATCCTCGACCATCGTCGCGGACGCGCTTGGCGTGACGCCCGCGACGCAGGCGGCTGATTGGCAGTTCGCATGCAAGGCGGGGACAGAGACGTTGCAGGCGTGCATCGGGTTCGTCGGGTCGGGCATGGCGCGCTACGCGTTGGGCGTCGGCGCGGATACGGCGCAGGGGCAGCCGGGCGACGCACTAGAGTATACCGCGGCGGCGGGCGGCGCGGCGTACATCATCGGCGCAAGGGACGAGAGTTTGGCTTACGTCGAAGGGTCAACATCATACGTGACCGATACCCCTGATTTTTTCCGTCGTCCGCAGCAGCACTATCCTAAGCATGGGTATCGATTTACCGGAGAACCGGCTTATTTCAAACATGCCCTCAGCGCGACGCAAAGTTTGATGGATGAGTTAGGAACCGCACCAAGCGATTACGCGATGATTTCGTTTCATCAGCCTAACAGCAAATTCCCCATGTCCGCGGCGAAGAAGTTGGGATTTACGGAGGCGCAGTGGCAGACCGGCTTGCTCGCGCCGCGTATCGGCAACACATACGCTGGGTCTTCCATGCTGGGGCTGACCGCGATACTCGATGTCGCGAAACCGGGTGACAGGGTGATGTTGGTTTCGTTCGGCTCCGGCGCGGGCAGCGATGCCTTTTCGTTCGTTGTCACCGATAAGATTATCGAACGCCAGGCGCGCGCGCGCAAGACTGAAGATTATATCGCGCGGCGCACGGAGATTGACTATGCGCGCTACGCGCGGCTGCGTAATAAGTTGAATATGAAATAGCGAATTGGAGTATAGATGAGCGCGAACGCGAAATATAGAGTTCTAGTCGCTATTTCGATACTTTGGGTCGCGGGGATGCTGATTCCGTTGGAGAATTTAGGACGGTATTCTCGTGTATATCGGACAGCATTCGTCTACGTCTTCGGCGCGGAGTGGGTGCATGTCCTTTTTCACGCGACATTATTTGCCGTGTTGACATATCTGCTCATGCTGGTGCTCCCCGCGACGCGATTTCGAATCATCATAGCATTGTTACTGGTAGCGGGCGTAGCATTGGGGCAGGAATATGCTCAATTGTGGAGTAGAGGACGCGACTTGGGCGCGCCTGAGCGATTCGATTTGATGGTCGATGCGATAGGGGCGATAATCGGACTCGGCGCGGCGCAACTGAGACAGTACCTACATAAACCACTTGGTTATTAACCGTAGAGAGCGCAGAGTACGCGGAGTTTTTCTAAAGGAATAGTTTTGCAATCAGCGTGCACGGTTAGTAGTGGTTAAATGGTAAGTGATAGTTAAAATGATTACAATTTAACCACAAAGAACACGAAGAACACTAAGACTATTCTTACTATGAATGATGGCTTTTGACCGCGTATGAAGATTATTGCAGAGAAAAAACTTAGTGCTCTTGGTGCCCTTAGTGGTTAGTTTATGGTAGTGCTTTTCCCTATCACTTACTACTTTACCACTACTTGCACGGTTATACCCACTTAAGTCATATCTTTCAAACGGCAAAAACGCTATTAAAAACTCTGCGCTCTCCGCGTACTCTGCGGTGAAAATACATTGAGGTTATGTAAGTTCTATGAGACATGCTTGGAGAAAGGAGAGAATATGAGAGACGTATACATCATTGGAATTGGACAAGTTAGAGTTAAGGAACATTGGAACAAAACATTGCGTCAACTGGCGGTCGATTCTACGCTCACCGCGATGGACGACGCGGGGGTCGATAACGCCGATATGCTCTATGTGGGCAATATGCTCGGCGGGGGCATCGCCGGGCAGGAGCATTTAGGCGCGTTAATCGCTGACGAGGTAGGGTTGCGCGGCATCGAAGCGGCGAAGGTAGAAGCGGCATGTGGCTCCGGCGCGGCGGCGGTGCGCGCGGGTTATCTGGCTATCGCGAGCGGTTTGGCGAATGTGGTTATCGTCACCGGCGTGGAGAAGATGACCGATGTGCCCAACGGCGCGGCGACGAAGGAATTGATGTTGGCGGCTGATGGAGATTACGAGGGGGTGCATGGGCTATCTTTCGTCTCTATCAACGCGCTGTTGATGCAGCGGTATATGTACGAAGCCGGCATAACCCACAGCGATTTCGCGCCGTTCACCGTCAGCGCGCACGATAACGCGGTGGCGAACGAGTACGCCATGTTCCCGCGCCCGGTCAGTTTCGAGGCTTTCGAGAAGGCGCGCGTAATCTCCACCCCGATTACCTTGATGGACGCTTCGCCGGTGGGCGATGGCGCGGCGACGGTGATTTTGGCGGCGCACAAGACGCCCAACGCGGTAAAGGTGCGCGCCTCCGCAGTGGCTACCGACAGCGTGGCGCTGCACGACCGCGCCGATATATTGACGTTGCAGGGGGCACGAGATTCCGCGTATAAGGCTTACCAACAGATTGGTATCGAACCACAAGATTTGGACTTCTTCGAGCTGCATGACGCCTTCACGATTATCGCCGCGCTCAGCTTAGAAGCGTGTGGTTTTGCGGAGCGGGGTGAGGCGTGGAAGTTGGCGAAAGAGGGCGCGATACGGATCGATGGGGCGATACCTGTCGCGACGATGGGGGGGCTGAAGGGACGCGGTCATCCGGTTGGGGCGACCGGCGTGTATCAAATAGTAGACGCGGCGCGGCAGTTGCGCGGTGAGGCGGGAAAGAATCAACTCGATTGTCACTTGGGAATGGCGCAGAACATCGGCGGCAGCGGCGCGACGGTGATTACGCATATTCTGAGTAATGAATAGAACGCAGATAACGCAGATTGGCCTGATTTGCGCAGATTTGGGGGGATGTGCCGCGGTTTGGGTAATCAAAAACATAAAAATCAGCGTAAATCAGTTAAATCAGCATTCCATTAACTACGCGCCAACAAATCGGCACTGGTTCAGTTGGATTTGATTCTCTTTAGCCCTGCTCCTAGCCCTCGTCCGCGAGGGCGGTATGGCACCTAATCTGCGCTCAACGCCCCCGCGGACGGGGGCTAGGAGCCATTTGGTCTAACATCCAATTTAACTGAACCAGTCCTGCCAAATCGAGATAATCTCTAATAAACAGAGAGCAACAATTATGACAGCAGAAAAATCACGAATTGACCTCGCCCAACTGCGCGAACAATTGCAAGAGTTGGAACGGACGCTGCGGACGATGCAGAAAGACTACGTGCTAGGTAAGATTAGCAGTAAGTCCTACAACGAATGGCGCGCGGAGTATGAGCGGCGTAAAGCGCAAATTGTAGCGGCACTGAATAATGCCAGCGGGCTGCCTTTGCCGAATGATATTGCTCCCGAGATGGTGGAGGAGATGCTGAGTGAAGAAGTATCCACCGCGGCGGAACGGATAGATTTACACACCCATTCGCTGTTGAGCGACGGCGTGCTGCTACCCAGTGAACAGTTGCGCCGCGCGGTGGTGAAGGGGCATCAGGCTTACGCCATTACAGACCACGCGGATGCTTCGAATATGGAGATGATTATCGCGGCGCTGCGCCGCGTTCAAGAACAGCAGAAGGACGATTTCCCGCTGACATTCATCGTGGGGGTGGAATTGACTCATGTAGCTCCGCGCAGCATCGCCCCACTGGCGCGCCAAGCTAAGAAGTTGGGCGCGCAGCTTGTGATCGTGCATGGCGAGACTATTGTGGAGCCGGTGGTTTCGGGAACGAACCGCGCCGCGGTGGAGTGTCGCGATGTCGATATTCTGGCTCATCCGGGGTTTTTGACGCTGGAAGAGGCGCATATCGCGGCGCGCAATGATGTTTATGTGGAGATAACTTCACGCAAAGGACATTCGCTCACTAACGGACACGTCGCTGCGGTGGCGCGGCAGGCGGGGGCTAAGTTGGTGGTCAACACTGATACGCATACGCCGGATAATATGATTGACCAAGAGATGGCGCGGCGAGTGGCGCGCGGCGCGGGATTGAAGAGGGAAGAGGCGGAGGTAGTGATTACGGCTAATATGCAAGAGTTGGTGAAAAAAGTAACGAATTCTTAGATTTTTGAATTTGGCGTCTTTAGAATTTTACTGAGGCAGCTTAACGCGCGGTTGATTTTTTTGCCACTAATTGCACGAATTGTTCTAATTTTTGCTCATTCGTGTTAATTAGCGCAATTAGTGGCAGATGAGTGCTTGTAACCCCGCGAAGCCCTAAATAATCTGAATTTGTAGCGATTTTAGCTTTGTGGTATACTTGGGAGGAAGGATAATGGATTTACCAAGACATTGGCGATTAAAAGAGCAGAGATATAAGCTTGAGGGGAGCGAGTGTGCGGCTTGTGGAGAGAAGTTGTTTCCGCCGCGCGAGGTATGTCCTCACTGTAGGGGACGAGAGTTGCTACCTTATCGATTTAACGGCGCGGGAGAAGTTTACTCTTTTTCTACGGTCTATCAAGCTCCAGATGGTTACACGCAAGATGTGCCTTATATGGTAGCATTGGTCAAACTCGATGAGGGGCCCTTGGTCACCGCGCAGTTGACTGACCTCGATGCTGATAACGCGGAGATAGGGATGCGGGTGGAGATGGTCACGCGTAAGCTGACGGAGTATGGTGAGGGCGGGCTTATCGTGTATGGGTACAAGTTCCGTCCGGTGTGGTGAGGTGAGGCTTAGGCAGATAACCACTGAGACACATAGGACACTGAGAAGGTTTGAGTTGGAACTGAGAGAGATTGTGCACTGCGCGGACAATAGATAACATTATCAATACCTTCCTTAAAATCGCTGTGCCCTCGGTGTCTCAGTGGTAAATTTCCTACTAGCTTATCCAACATGGCGCGGTTTTGTGAATATTAGTTTTATCTAGTGAGGGGGAATGAAAGATGGC
>CAZSIG010000310.1:3630-5206 GCA_964606195.1 uncultured Anaerolineales bacterium | reverse complement strand
CGTTATCTGCGTTCGGTTAATGGCGCGGTCAAATAAATCGATATAATGTTTATTAAATGACTCTAGTGACACTATTTACTTAATTCGTTGACTTTTTCACTTATGTGTGGATAGGACATTTTTCTCATTGACGGTTGTCCTGATGTGTGTTAAATTTAACATGAGGTGAGAAAAGTATGAAAAGGATAGCTGTACTTTCAGATATTCATGGTAATAGCGAAGCCCTTCGCGCGGTGCTGGCTGACATAGAGGAGCAGGGCGGCGTCGATTACATCATCGCGCTCGGCGATTTGGTGGCGTTCGGCCCCGACCCGGTGGGAGTGTTAGAATTAATACAGGCGCGAATGCCGATGTTTCTGGTGCGCGGTAACACCGACCGCTACTTGGTAGAGAGACGATACCCGCGCGATAATGGCGATGAGAACTGGCAATCTCAATTGTTAGCCAGCTTCGAGTGGACCGCCCAGCAGTTGGGGGAGGAAGGATTACAGTTTTTAGCCAGTCTGCCGCGGCATCAGTTCTTGCATTTCGGATTGAGCCATTCAATTCTGGCGGTACATGCCTCGCCGCGCAGTGACGAGGAAGGAATTTTTGTGGATACTCCCGACGCGGAGTTGGCTAACATGCTGAATGACTTTTCCTGTAATCTGATGCTGTGCGCTCATACCCATATCCCCTTCGACCGCACCGTTGCCGAAACGCGCATTGTCAATTTCGGTAGTGTGGGAATGCCTTTCGACCATGATACTCGCGCCAGCTATGGCATCGTTCATCTGCTGCCGAATGGCGAATATCGCGTTGATTTTCGGCGGGTGAAGTACGACCTTGAGGCTGTGGTGCAGCAATTGGCTGAAGTCGCGTACCCCTTCGCCCGCATCGCGGTTTATAACCTGCGTACCGCTAGGCCTCTGGCAAATAGGTTAATCTACACTGAGAACATGAGACAAGGTCACGCGATGAAAGCTGTAACATAATGAGCTAGATGCTTTTTAATTTTGGGTGGTCACAAGGAAGAATCTGCCACTAATTGCACGAATTTACACTAATTTTTTAGGGTCAACTCAGGTTTGTGGGGTAAACTGCTTTGGATAATGCTGCCCCGGAGCTGAAAATGTCCGCGTAGGGCGGCTGCGCGAAGCCTACCCGTGGGGGTATTCTTAGCCGCCGTTCTATATCCTTAGCAACAACGGCAGGTAAGAAACCTGCCCTACTCCACTTACGAAACTTCGGCATATTTTTACCGCCGAGCACGCGGAGAGCGCAGAATTTTGGCTGTAATTTTTACCATCTGAGGAATATGATCTCAAATGATGGTCTATGACCGCGCATGTTGGTAGCAAAATTATTCCTTTAAGAAATCTCCGCGTCCGCTGCGCTCTCGGCGGTTAATTACCACGTGGTTTATGTAAGTCCTATAGTGGCAAAAAATCGACCGCGTGCTCGATTAACTACGCTAATTTCCGAGGAGATGCTTATTTCGCCGGCTGGTGATAGTCCAACAAGATGGAGTATAGAGGTTCTAACTCTATTCCGCCGGTGTAACGCAGGATGGCTGCCTCTCGCGGCATCTTGATGC
>CAZSIG010000310.1:0-3530 GCA_964606195.1 uncultured Anaerolineales bacterium | reverse complement strand
ATGTCATAATCGTAAGTCAAATCGAAGGCGCGGTATAGTTCGCTGTCTGATAATGTAGGCAATCCCGCGGCGCGGCGTTCCTCGACGAACATGGCATGTACCGATTCTGCCAACCAAATTACCCCCGGCTTGACCTTCGCGACGGCGCGGCGCGCGCGTGTCCAAAAATCTTCTGGTAACAGCGACGCGACATCACAGCGGAATCCATCTACGCCGAACTTTGCCCACATTTGTAGTGTCTCTATCAGATAGTCCGCGAGTTTCTCGTTCGGATGTTTCAGGTCGATTACGTCGCTCCACTCCGGCACGGTGGTGACAGGCGCGCCGTTTGCATCTTGATGAAACCAGTCGGGATGCTCGCGCACCAGCACTGAATCGTGCGCGGTGTGATTGAAGACCGCGTCTATCATCACCTTGAGTCCCAGCTCGTGCGCTCGCGCGATTAGGCTGGCGAAATCCTCTTTGGTGCCATATTCGGGATTGACGGCGCGGTAATCGGCAATGGAGTAGGGACAGCCCAGCGTACCTTTTTTGTTCACTTTACCGATGGGGTGAATCGGCATGAACCAAATCACATCGACGCCCATATCACGAATGCGCGGCAGGTCGGCTTCGACGTCCGCGAAGGTGCCGTTTGGCCCATGATTGCGGACATATATTTCGTACAGTACTAAATTACGATAACTAAGTGGTGTATCCTTTGCCATACAAATTTTCTCCTATAAGTCCTCTGAAAAAATGGTAATTAACCACAGAGGCACCGAGAACACAGAGATAGGTTGAGTTGGAGAATAGTTTCCATGAGTATAGTTTTCTACCAATGGAAGAAAAACACCGCGTCGCGGCAGCAGCGGTATGGGGATACCGTCCTGATGTACCGCGTAGGGCGCAATTCTCATTGCACCAATTTATTATCAGCATCCCTCTTAAAAACTCTGCGCGCTCTGTGTCTCAGTGGTAAAATTCTTAGTTTAGTCTTTCTACGTTTTCAATCACACGACCCACCGCATAAAAACTTCGCGGTTAATTCTATCTGTTCCTCGTCGCCCGCGAGGGTGATGACGTCTCCCAATTGCAATCTGGTGACGCCATGCGGCACGATGACATCTTCGCCGCGTTTTATCATCACTATCAGTACATCTATGGGAAGGTCGAGGTCACCTATCGTTTTACCTGCCCACGCCGCGTTTCTCAGGCGCGCCTCTTTGACCTCGCGACCTTTGTCCATGTGCGTGATTAAGTCGAACAGGTTGGGACTGCGCACCAGATTCTCCAGCATCGCGATGTATGCTCCCATCTCGTTGGCGATGCGGACATTCAGCTCGGCATATCGCGGGCGATATTTGGGGTCAATGACGCGCGCCACAATATTTTGAACTTGAAACATGTGCTTCGCCAGTTCGCACGCGATGAGGTTGTCCTCGTCGGTGGGCAACAGCGCCACTACGACCTCCGCGCGCTCCATCCCCGCGGCGCGTAACGTTTCCGGCTCGGTGCAAGCTCCACACAAGGTTAAACCCAGTGCCATCTCTCTGGTAAGGTAACAAGTTTCCGTATCATGTCCGACAATCGCGATTTCGTAGCCATCATCTTTCAAGCGGCGGGCTAATAATCGCGCCCGTCTGCCAGCCCCCAAAATGACTACTAGAGGGGATCGCACTACTCTTTTGGGCATCAGGCGGTTAAACGCGATGGGCGAGATGGTGCAGGTCAATATGGCAATGAGGATTATGTCGGTGTAAATCGCGGTATTTATGATATTCATGGCGCGCCCAATCTCCGCGGCAGCAATGATGAGGCTGAGCCGCGAGGATAGCAACACCCCTGTGGCGAGGCTCTCGCGCAGAGAACATTCGCGGGGATACGCTAATGCGGGGATGATTTTCACTATGTATACGATGACCAGAAGCAGCGGGAGCAAGATTAGGGCGACTCGTGAGGAGAATATCGCGCCGAGTTCAAACCGCACGCCGACCATGATGAAGAAGATAGGAACGAAGAAGCTATATCCGAATGCCTCTAGCTTAGTGCGTAACATAGAGCCATGTTCGCTCAACAACGAGATAATCATTCCGCCCAAAAACGCGCCCAAAATCATCTCGATATTCAACACCTCGGCAAGCCCGATGAATATCATGCCGATGGCGAACGCCCCGCGCATCTCTATCTGCGCGGTAGCCTGCGAGATATTTCGGAATAGTTGCTCAAATGGCAGATGTCTTCTGCTGAACGCGGCGACGCGGTAGACGATCACGAATGCCAGCAATAGTACGAGTACGAGCAGCACTTCCGGCGTGAGACCTTTGGTCACGAACGCGATGTACACGCTGATGAGTAACATCGTCGCGAAATCCGCGATGATGGCAGAGAGCAGAATCGTTTGTCCCACGTCGCAGCTCAACAATCCTTGTTCTTTGAGCACCGGCACCACGATGCCTAGCGATGTGGTAGAGAGAATCAGAGCCATCAACCAGGGACTTGGCAACAGTCCCACTACGGTCAGTCCCTCGCTGATGAGCAATGAGGTTCCCAAGGTGATGCCGAATACCGCGGCACCGATGCCTAGTGGACTGCTCAATAGCCATTTGTAGCCGCCGGTGCGGTTTCTGAATTGAGCCAAGATTAGCTCGAAGTCTATCTCTAACCCCGCGAGGAACATCAACATGGCGAACCCCAGCGTGGAGAGCACCTCTAACCAGGGATCATCTGGCACCAGGTTCAGTCCGCTGTGTCCGATGATTATCCCCGCGACGATTTCACCCACGACGACCGGTATCTTAATTCTCTTGATATGGCTGACTATCACCGGGACGAGGAACGCGAGTAACATGACGATGAGCAAGGGCAAGTAAGATGATGTGTTTTCCGCGTGCATTATAGGTTACTCCGAGAATAAATTGGCGCAATGGGGATCGCGCCCTCTACTGTGCGACACCAGGGCGGTATCCCCATCCCCATACCGCTGCTACGCATTACCGCGCTGTAGGCGCTGACTTCAGCCTGCACTGCGGTATTGTAGTATATAGTCGCTGATTTACTTTTGCCACAATTATACATAAGTATCCCTTACGCCGCTGCTTTTTGTATCGCGCGTACAATAGAGTTATATCCGGTACACCGACAGAGATTGCCCCCCAACGCGGTGCGAATCTCCTCTTCGTTCGGTTCAGGATTCTCACGCAGCAGCGCGTAAGCCACGATAATCATGCCCGGTGTGCAGAATCCACACTGCGCCGCGGCTTCGGCGACGAACGATTCTTGCAGGCTCTTGGCTCTTCCACTCGCGGTTAAACCTTCGATAGTGACAACTTCGTGCCCATCCGCTTCGACCGCGAGCATCATGCACGAGTTGACCGGCTTGCCATCGAACAGCACCATACACGCGCCACACTCCCCCTCCTCGCAGCCGTTCTTCGTGCCGGTGAGTCCCAAATCCTCGCGTAACATGCGTAACAAAGTTCGCTCCGCGGGGACATGCACCGTCTCAGTATCACCGTTAATACTCAATGTAACTTCGTATAACATAAGTC
>CAZSIG010000309.1:0-5231 GCA_964606195.1 uncultured Anaerolineales bacterium | reverse complement strand
CTTTCAAATTACCCTTTCGACCCGCGCCGCGGTTCGCCGAGTGAACTCGGCGCGGTTATCGGAAACATGCTGAAGCATGTTCAACATAACGCGCTTCAGCGTGTTTCTCATAGCAACCGTGAGTTCACTCATGGGGGGCGCATTCGCGTTCTATTTGCCGCGCACTAACAAGTCGACATAAACTCTATTGTATTATAACATCTATGCGCGAGATTTTCAAGATACAGATTACTGACAATATATACAGTACAGTTTGCTAAAAATCATAAACTGTATGGTAGCAATTTCATATTTTTGCATCTGTTATTCTTCGCGGTAAAGGTGTATAATATAAGCAGGTAGTGAACAAACAGTGATTGAGCTTCATAAGCTGAGGAAAAAAGAAAGGAGGTGCATGATGAGTGTCGCAAGTATCGGGATCAGGATTTCTAGTCCTTACTGGCGAAGGAGAGCAGTACGCAACACAGAACGCGTGGCTAGTGATGTCAATGAGGTACAACTAAGCGCGGGAAAGCTGTGGAGGTTGAAGGGAGACAACCAATGGCGCGTAATTAGTTGCTCACACGGCGCGGTTTGGGTGACACAGAAGTACGATACACGAGACTACGTATTAGAAACCGGAGATGTGTTTATCATCACCCAGCCCGGTCTCGTGATTGTACAAGCTCTGCAAGATGCCTCTGTACAGATTACTTCATCGCTGAAGACAATGCCATTTATGGGCAGTCTTCCCTCTCTACAATGACCGCGAGGTAACTATGCAAAATTCTAGGATACCATGCCTAACAAGCATAACCCTACGACTAAACCACAGAAAGCTGAACACACAATCGCCATAGTTATCAGCATCTTATTCACCTCCTCGTCGCTTTCTAGTATAGTACACTATTGTTAATGGTGTACGAAGGAAAAGAGTTAAAATGTTGATATTTCTATGGCGATTAGACTTGTTCCCAAATAAAACTTTGGACAAGTAAGTAATTATATAGGACGCGGATTAACGCGGATTTTCAGGATTTAGCTCTTTATCCGCGTGAATCTGCGGAAATCCGCGTCCTATTTTCTGCCTAGCTTATTAGGGAACAACTCTATTGTGTTAATTTTTCGTGTAGTGTTCTAGTCTAATCCGCTGCTCGCGTCGCGCCGCGTGTTTAACTGCTCACCTGACCAATAAACTCGTCAATTCTCTTGCGCACATCTTCTGGCAATGGTTCTGGTTGGTGAGTTGCCAATATCTCCTCCACTCGTTCTCGCGCGCGGTCGCGCAGCGTTTTGCTGCCCGCGTCGACCCAGTTGGCGGAATTCTTGCGGTCGAACAGCTTCGGATACCAATCCTCTTTATAATGCCGCTTCGTATGTTTCGTGCCCAGAAAATCGCCATGCGGGCCGACTTCATCGATCAAATCGAGCGCGAGCGTCTCCTCATTAACCGCTATACCCTCCATGAACCGTTTGACATAATTTATCAATTCGTCGCAGATTACTAGCTGTTCGTAAGAGTTGCACAATCCCGATTCTAGGTAACCTACGTCATGCGTCAATTGTGACCCGCCCATAGTTTCTAACATCAGTGAAAAGGCTGCCTCCGCCGCGGCTTGCTCATCGGGAATCTTAGAATCGCTCGCCCCCGCGGTGCCGTATATCGGCAAATCGTAATAGTGTGCTAACTCTACTAGGGCGACGCGGTTCTCCGGCGCGGCGTAAATATCCCCTAACGTGCGCATATCAAGCATATCGTTGACGCCGCCGGTAAGTAACACTGGTGCGCCCTCGCGTTTCAGTTGTGCCAATACCAGTCCAGCCAACTCTCCCGCGTTGGCTAATGCTATCGCTCCCGCCGCGGTGACCGGGCCGTTCATACCGCGCAGCACCACGGGGGTGTAGGTTGTGGGAATCCCCTTGTCCGCCAGAAAAAGCAGTTTTTGTAACGCCTCCGCGTTTTGGCGCAGCGGTGAGGTGACATTGATGTAGCAAGCACAGAATGGATTGCGGCGCAGTTCCTCCTCTCCGCCCGCGACGATCTCCGCCATCTTGATTACATCGACACACCCCTCGAATTCGGTGGTGACGAACAGTATCGGTTTGGTGGTGTTGGTCATCATCGCGCGCATCTGATAGCGATCTGCCGTCTCCTGCGGTAAATCGGAAGCGATGCACAGAGACATGACGAAATCTATGTTGGGGAGCGCGTCGCACAGGCGAATACCATCCTCGATGTCCTTCAGCGTTCCGCGGCGTCGCTCGCCGGTGCGGTGATCCAAAATGTTGGGACAATCGGAGCCGGGACCGTAGAAGACGTTGTTGCGCTCTAATGGCATGACGCGATTGCCGTTGCGGTCGCACATCACGACGCGTTTCGGCGCGGTAGTAATAGCCCATTCCACGATATGTGGGGGAATACACACGCGGTTTTCCTCTGTCACTGGTAATCCCTTTTTCCTGAGCAGCTCTACCGCCTCCGCGTCGTAGAAACAAACTCCGGTGCGGTCCAGTATCTCCAAGCTGGCGTGATGCAGTCGTTTTACCTGATCATCCGATAATTTTCTAAATTGCGGGGTGTTGAATTCTATATAGTTACTCTGTAAAACCATTCTGATCTCCTTGTATAATAATATTTTGCTTCGAGAATAATGTAGTACGCGATATGCCAGGGCGTTATCCCTATAACGCCTTTATTATCCTTTATCTCGCGCCTCGCGTGCCTCAGCTTCTTGCAATACTTCTTCGATTTTCTCCACCGCGCCCTGTGGCAACGGCGGCGGTTGATGGGTTTTCAATATCTCCCATACCCAAGATTTGATATGGTCGTGCATCGTCAACGAGCCAGAGTTTGTCCAGGTGTCCCACCATTGGCGATCCATAAGATTGGGCTTCCAGGTTTCAAACCGCGAGAATTTATGCGTTTGACCAGTGCTAATGAAATTTCCTCCGGGGCCGATCTCGTCTATCAAGTCTAGCATCAAGGTCTCATCGCTGACCTCGATACCGCGCATGATGCGCTGTACCATCGAGATAATCTCATCGTTCATAACTACCATCTCCAACGAGCCGATGTTAGCGCAGTCCAGAAAGCCGACATCATGAACCAGCGTCGCGCCGCTCAAGCTGGAAAGCAATACCTGCATCGTGCTCTCGATTGCCGCTTGTGGATCGACGATTTTAGCTTCGGAAGTTCCCGCGATGCCCATATAAGGTATCCCCAGATAACGCGCGATGTCCGCCAACGCCGCGTTATAGAGCGCCGCCTCCGGCGAACCATAAGTCGGTCGTCCCGTGCGCAGATCCATGGAGTGCGCGATGCCGCTGAAACAAACCGCCGCGCCGCGTTTTTTGAGCTGCATGATCGCCAGCGCACTCAATTCTCCCGCCAGATAGACGACGCACACCCCCGCGCCGGTGATCGGCGCAGTTTGCCCCGCGGTTCCCGCGCCGTCGTAAACTATGGGAATGTTGCGCTCCACCGCCCAAAGAATATTCGCTATGTCCTTTTTAGTATGTACTAAAGGTGGTTGCATGGTAGAGAATAAGATAAAGTTAGGGCGTTGGCGAAAGTTTTCCTCTCCCCCCACGGTAGCTAAGGCGATACGATAAATATCGCGCACATTATCGGTATCGTAAGCCCAGGGTAAAACCGGCTTGCTAGTATTAGCAATCATCTCCGCGAACTCGTACACCGGCGCTAGACGAGGGGGCACATCGCCGATTAGGCTCAGTGACATCACATAATCGATATGCTTCAGCGCGTCGCACACCAACGCGGTTGTACCCGGGTCTCCGCGCCGCGCTCTGCGCCGCTCGCCCGTCTCTGGATCCATGAAGTAGGTGCAGGTCGGCCCGGGCCCGAAATAGACGCGGTCGGGCACCAACTGCATTCGGTGGCGGCCATCGCGCCCCCAGATGGTGAACGAGCGCGGACTTGCCGAGATGGCATCTTGAATTATACATGGCGGAATGCGCACGCGCACCCCTTCTACGATCGCGCCCGCGTCCCCTAATAGCTCACGGGCTTCTTCGTTTAGTACATTAACTCCAGTGCGATTCAAACACTCCAGAGTAGCTTGATATATTGCCTTTATCTGCTCGTTCGACAATACTCGAAACTGCGGTGTCTGATGAAAACTGTAGTTCGCATCCATCGGCATACGGCGTTCTCTCCTATATCTCAGTCTTAAAGTCGCGATTTTGAGAAATTCCTACTCCCCCTTTTTAGCTTCGCGTTCTTCAGCTTCTTTCAGTATCTCTTGAATCCTTTCTGCGGCACCTATGGGAAGAGGCGGTGGTTTGTGAGTTTGGAGTATCTCCCATAGCCATGCGCGGGCATGATCGCGCATCGTCATCGCGCCGGATGTTATCCAGGTTTCCCATGCTTGGCGATCTATCAAACTTGGTCGCCAAACCTCGGAGCGACAGAGCTTGGCGGTCTCTTTGGTATCCATAAAATGATTACCGGGACCAATCTTGTCTATGAGATCGAGCATCAGCGTATTTTCGTTGACCTCAATGCCGCGCATGATGCGCTGAGTCATGGAGATAATCTCGTTGTTTATAATCATCAATTCCAACGAGCCGGTATTGGCACTGTCCAGATACCCCGCATCATGAACCAGCGTCGCGCCGCTCAAGCTGGATAGCACGACCTGAATAGTACTTTCAATGGCGGCTTGCAGGTCAACCACCTTGGCGTCCGTCGCCCCCGCGGTCCCCATGAAGGGCACACCCAAATAGCGCGAAATATCCGCCAGTGCAGCGCTATACAGACTCATCTCCGGCGCGCCGTAGGCGGGTCTGCCGGTGCGCATATCCATCGCTTGTGGGACCCCGCCGATGCAGACCGGCGCACCGCGTTTTTTGAGTTGCATGATCGCCAGCCCGCTCAACGCCCCCGCGAGATAGATGACGCATAGCCCCGCGCCGGTAATCGGCGCGGTCTCTCCGATGCAGCCACCGCCCATGTATACTACGGGGGTGTTGTGCTCGACCGCCCACAATACGTTGGCTAGATCCTCATCGGTATGTACTAGTGGGGGTTGGTATGTCGAAAACAGGACGAAGTTTGGTCGCTCGCGAAAATTCTCTTCTCCTCCCGCGGCGGCTAGGGCGATCTGATAGATGTCAGAAATATTATCGACGCCCTGCGCCCAAGATATTACCGGCTTGCCGGTGTTCGTGATCATCTCCGCGAACTCGTAGACAGATGCCAAATTCTGGGGCACATCCTGAATCATGCTGAG
>CAZSIG010000308.1:3758-5258 GCA_964606195.1 uncultured Anaerolineales bacterium | reverse complement strand
CCAGATGGCGCGCCTGCCCGAACCGCTGACATTCATTCCACCGCTGACGGGTGAGGGTGAATGGCTGAATACCTCCGTCTACGTCTTCGACCCTGATAAGCTGGAACCCGCGACGACTTATAAGGCGCGCGTCGCGGAGGGGTTGACCGATACGATGGGCGGCGTTTTGGAAGATGATTTCACCTGGACGTTCAGCACGCGCAAGCCCGCGGTTATCTACTCCGCGCCTGCAGAGGACGCCATCCACGTCAGCCCACACCAGACTATTACTGTGACCTTCAATCAGCCGATGGACCATGAATCCGCGCATGAGGGATTCTACCTAATCAACAAGAACACCGAACAGGTTGTGGAGGGCAAGATTACGTGGACGACCGAGCCGATAGTCCTGCGCGAAGAGATGGGGTACTGGAACGAGCCGCAGGTGACGACCATTACCGGCGAGTCGCTGATTTTCGCGCCTGCTGAACCGCTGGAATTGGATACAGTCTACATGGCGACGATGAACGCGGGGGCGATGGCGGCGAACCGCGCCGCGGAGTTGGAAAATACTCACCAATGGGAGTTCGCCACGATTAAATACCCAGAGGTGGAACGCACCGACCCGAAGGATGGCGAAAAAAGCGCGGATTTGGGTGGATTGAAGGTCTATTACACCAGCCCGATGGATCCTGAATCGGTGACATATTCGGTTGTGCCATCAGTGACAAAGGTTTATACCTATTGGAGCAAGAATAACACCGTATTGCGTCTGTCATTCTCAACCGACCCCGCGACAGAATACAAAGTGACGCTCGACCGCGGCGCGCAGGGACGCTATGGTCACGAAATCCTGCGCTCGACGGCGGTGCGCTTCACGACGCAGAACCTACCCCCCACCGCGCGGCTCATCAATCGCGGCGACATCGGGACGTATAACGCGTACACCGACACATTGGCGTTTCTCCAATATCGCAATCTGGAGGAAGTGACGCTGAGTTTACATAAAATAGACCGCGCGGAGATAATGTCGCTGCTGGGTAAAAACTGGTGGGATTTGTGGAACAACTTTAGCCCGCGAGACTACACGTTGGTAGACCAGTGGGAACAAGAGCTGAAATCATTCGCGAACCAGACGCTCATCTGGCGTATTGATCTGTCTGAGCGTATCACCGAACCGGGTATTTATATCTTGAGCGTTGATAGACCCGGCGCGGATGTCGATCGTCAGGTCATGGTAGTCTCGCGGTACAATGCGACGATGAAACGCGGCGAACACGAGGCGTTGGCATGGGTGACCGATTTGCGAACGGGCGCGCCAGCCGCTGATGTGCCAGTGACTTTCTATTTTAAGAATCAAAAGAAAGGTTCGTGTGTCACCGACGAAGAGGGGATGTGCAGCGCGGAGTACAGCAAAGTCGAGGATATGTGGCAGCCGTTCTTCGCCTTCGCGGGCGACGAGACGGCGAGCGGTGATGATTTCTCCATGACGATAAGCCGCTGGGAAGATGGTATCGCGGC
>CAZSIG010000308.1:1655-3658 GCA_964606195.1 uncultured Anaerolineales bacterium | reverse complement strand
TTCGGCACCGGCTTTCAGGTCGCGGAGTATCGCAAGCCGGAGTATCAAGTCGAGGTGGCGACCGATAAGGATGACTATGTGAATGGTGAAACAATCAACGTCACCGTGCAGGGAACTTACTACTTCGGCGGTCCCGTAGCCGACGCGCAGGTGCATTGGACGGTGGTAGAAAATCCGTATTACTTCAACTGGACAGGGGACGGATGGTACGATTTCACCGATTACGATTGGACGATGCGCGATTACTATGGGGAGTACGGCGGCTTCGTCAGCGAGGGAGATGTCACGACCGACGCGGAAGGGCGCGCGACCTTCCAGGTGCCGGCTGACATCGCGGACAAAATCAACAGTCAGCGGTACGAGATTGAAGCGAACGTGACCGACGTAAATGACCAGGTGGTGAGCAGCCGCACCGGCGCGGTGGTGCACAAAGGTACATACTACATCGGTCTCGCGCCGGAGTCGTACATCGGCTTCGTGGACAAAGACCTAGTCATCAGCGCGATTACGGTCGATTGGGAGAGCGAACCTGTAGGAGGCGTGCCACTGGAGATTGTCGCGTATGAGCACAAATGGTACAGCGTGAAGCAACAAGATGACAATGGCAATTACTACTGGGACAGCCGCTACGAGGACACCGCGATTTACACGGAGACGGTCGAGACAGACAGGGACGGGCGCGCCACGTTCACCTTCCAGCCGCCGAAAGGTGGAGTTTATAAAGTTGCCGCGACGGGGTATGATGAGTTGGGCAACCGCGTACGCAGTTCGACCTATATGTGGGTCAGCGGGCGCGAGTACGTGAACTGGCGCATGGATAACGATGACACGATTGACCTGATTGCGGACAAAAAGGAGTACGAGGTCGGCGACACCGCGCAGATTTTGATACCTTCGCCATATCAAGGTGAGGTCTACGCGCTGGTGACGATTGAGCGCGGCAAATTCCTGGATAAATATGTGAAGAGATTCACCGACAACAGCGCGACGATTGAAGTGCCGATTACAGAGGAGTTCGTGCCGAACGTCGCGGTCTCGGTCATTCTGGCGAAGGGGATGGATGAAACTAATCCGCTAGGCGGAATGAAGGTCGGCTACGTCAATCTATCGGTCTCGACCGCGTCGAAGAAGTTGACCGTCAAACTGACGCCCGATGAGGAACAGTACAGCCCGCGCGAGAAGGTGCGCTATCGAATAGAGGCACTGGATTATGAGGGCGAAGGGGTCGCGGCGGAGATGTCACTGAATCTGGTCGATAAGGCGGTGCTGGCGCTGGCGCAAAGCTACGGCGATTTGTTGTCCACTTTCTGGAGCCAGCGCGGTACGGGCTATCAAACCTCGATGGGCTGGGTCGCGTCGGTCGACCGCCTGAATGAGGAGGTCGCGCCGACGGCGAAGGGCGGCGGCGGTGGCGGTCCCGGCGGCGAAGGCTTCGTGCGCACTCGCTTCCCCGATACCGCGTACTGGAATCCCACGTTCCGCACGGACGCGGACGGTAAGGGTGAAGTGACAGTCGAACTGCCCGATAACCTGACGACCTGGCGCATGACCGCGCAGGCGATCACAGCCGATACCGAAGTCGGCGACGCGCAGGTGGAGATAGTCTCCACGAAAGACCTACTCGTGCGCCCGATTACCCCGCGCTTTTTCATCATCGGCGACGAGGTGAGACTCGGCGCGGTCGTTCACAATAACACGGATGAGGATTTGCGAGTGGAGATAGAGATGCGCGGCGAAGGGCTGGAGGGCGAGATGGAACCTCACGAGGTCACAATTGCGGCGCGGGGTAAGGAGAAGGTACAGTGGGACGTGGAGGTTACTGCCCCTGAGCAGGTGGTGGTGCTGTTTGCGGCGCGCGGCGCGGGATTGGATGACGCGATTGAACTGACACTGCCCGTACATCGCTACAGCACGCCGGAAGTGGTCGGCACCGCGGGGGTGCTGGAGGAGGCGGGACAGGTGGTGGAGGTGGTGCAATTTGCCCGCCCCCACGAGGGGGGCGG
>CAZSIG010000308.1:0-1555 GCA_964606195.1 uncultured Anaerolineales bacterium | reverse complement strand
CAGGGCGAGATTACGCTGAACCTCGACCCGTCGCTCGCGGCGGGGATGCGCGAGGGCTTGGATTACCTGCGCGATTTCCCGTACCTCTGCTCGGAGCAGACCGTCAGCCGCTTCCTGCCGAACGTGATGACCTACCGCGCCATGACAAATCTCGGCATCGAGGATAGTGTGCTGTTTGGCAATCTGGAAGTGAACGTCTCGAAGGCGCTCCAGCGGTTGTACAACATGCAGAATTACGACGGCGGCTGGGGCTGGTGGAGCGGCAATGATAGCAACGCCTATCTGACCGCGTACGCGCTGTTGGGAATGGACAAAGCGGAGGAGGCGGGCTTCGCGGTCGAGGAGCGCGTGATGACCGAAGCCGCGATGTTCTTGCTCGATTATCTGGAGCAGAAATATGATGCGCGGTCTTATGCGTTGAACTCGCGGGCGTTCATTTTGTACGTGCTGGCGGAGCGAAACAGCGGCGATTGGGGACGCACCATCGCGCTGTACGAGACGCGCGAGCTGTTGGGGAACTACGGCAAGGCTTATCTGGCAATGGCGATAGAATTGTTATCGCCCGACGACCCGCGCGCCGAAGCTTTGGTGAGTGACTTGACCAGCGCGGCGTTGGTCTCCGCGACGGGGACGCATTGGGAGGAGAAGAGCGTCGATTACTGGACGATGAACACGAACTTGCGCTCGACGGCGATTGTGATCGACGCGCTGGTGAAACTCGCGCCGGAGACGAAAATCCTGCCGAACGCGGTGCGCTGGCTGATGATGGCGCGCGATGAGGGGCATTGGGAGACGACACAAGAGACCGCGTGGGCGTTGATCGCGCTGACCGATTACATGGAGATGACGGGCGAACTGGACGCGGATTATGATTATGAGGTGACGCTGAACGGCGCGGAGTGGGGCGCGGGAACGGCGACGAAGAAGAACGTGGACGAGACCGTCACGCTGCAAAAGGAGGTTGCGGAACTACTGTTGGACGCGGGCAATCAGGTGGCGATTACGCGGCTGCCGTCCGCTGATGGTGGTGACAACGGGCGATTGTACTACACGCTGCACTCGCGGTACTACGTGCCCGCGCACACGGTACGCGCCCTGTCACGCGGCATCGTGGTGGCGCGGCAGTATTGCGCCCTCACCCCCAACCCCTCTCCCGGGGGGAGAGGGGAGTCATGTCCGCCGACAGACACCGCGCAGGTGGGCGACGTGATTGAGGTGAAGTTGACCATCGTCGCGCCGACCGATTTGCACTACGTCGTAGTCGAAGACCCGATTCCCGCGGGGACGGAGGCGTTAGATTTGAGCCTGAAGACGACGCCGCGTTCGTATGGCTCACCGAAGTTGGAGAAGGAGGATAGCAGCAGGCGCAATTGGTGGTGGGGCGGCTGGTGGTGGGCGTTCAGTCACACAGAAGTACGCGATGAGAAGGCGGTGCTATTCGCGACTTATCTGTCGCGCGGGACGTATGAGTACAGCTATCTCATCAGGGCGAGCGTGCCGGGTACATTTAACGTGTTGCCGACTACCGCGTCGATGATGTATATGCCGGAGGTGT
>CAZSIG010000307.1:0-5287 GCA_964606195.1 uncultured Anaerolineales bacterium | reverse complement strand
ACTTTGAGAAATTAGGAACTTGTATTCAATGCGGGACATGCAGTTCCTCGTGTCCCACCTCCTTCGCGATGGATATCGCGCCGCGCCAGTTGTGGCGCATGGTCGCGCTGGGCTTAAAGGAGGACATCACACGCTCCAGCACGTTCTGGCTCTGCACCGCGTGTAATTCCTGCACCGTGCGCTGCCCGCGTGGCATCGACGTCGCCGAAAATATGCGCCGCGTTCGCGAGTGGATTGTGCGCGATGGCGCGCAGGAACCACCGCGCGCCCTACACCTGATGAGCAAGATGATCGCGCAATCGCACAACATGAAGGGCGAGGATAACGCGGCGCGCTTGATCTGGAGCGATAACCTGCCCGGCGGTTTAGGCGAGATGAAACCGCGCGCCGAAGTGCTTTGGTTCGTCGGCTGTGTGTCATCCTTCTACCCGATGGCGTACAAAATCCCGCAGGCGATGGTACAAATTCTGGGGCGCAGCGGCGTCGATTTCACGCTGCTCGGCGGCGCGGAATGGTGTTGTGGTTTTCCGCTCTACACCGCGGGCATGAGTGATAAGATTCGCGATCTCGCGGCACATAACCTCAAGCGCGTGCGCGCGACCGGCGCGCGTATCCTCGTCTCCACCTGCGCGTCCTGTTATCACACCTGGAAACACATCTATCCTGAGATTATATCCGATTTTCCCAAAGATTTAGAAGTACTACACGCCACCGAATATATGGCGCGCCTGATTGAACGCGGACAGCTCAAGCTCGGCGCGGTGGAGCGCGTGATAACTTACCACGACCCTTGCGATCTAGCCAGAAGAAATGGCATCGTGGACGAACCGCGCTACGTGCTGCAAAACATTCCCGGCATCGAACTGCGCGAGATGGCGAACAACCGCCAGAACGCGCTCTGTTGCGGCGGCGGCGGCAACGTCGAGGCGCATTCGCCCGACACGGTGAACGAGGCAGCGCGGCGCAGATTAGAACAAGCGCGTGATACCGGCGCGAAGTACGTCGTCTCCGCGTGCCAACAATGTATGCGTACCCTATTCAACGGCGCGCGCCGCAACAAGATTCGCGTCCGCCCATTAGATATTTCACAAATTGTACTAGAAGCGATGGAGAGTGAAGCGTGAAACGTACCGCGCAGCCCTCCAATCTTCTTCACGTTTCACGTTTCACGCATTAGAACCCCATGAACCCAAACAAACCGCGCATCGGCGTCTACGTCTGCATGTGCGGCAGCAACATCGCGGGGACGGTGGACGTGCCCGCCGTGACCACCGCGATCTCCAAACTGAATAATGTGGTCGTGGCGCGGTATAACGAATATACCTGCGCCGCTCCCGGACAGGAAGCGATCAAGCGCGACATCGCAGAACACAAGCTGAACCGCGTGGTGGTGGCAGCCTGTTCGCCGCGTATGCACGAGCGTACTTGGCAGGCGATGTTGACCGCGGCGGGACTAAATCCCTATCTGCTCGAAGTGGCTAATCTGCGCGAACATTGCTCTTGGGCACACGACGCGGGCGAACTGACTACGCGTAAGGCAATAGACCTGGTCGCCGCGGCGGTGGCGCGTGTTGCTCTGCATGATCCACTTTTCCCCCAGCGCGTCCCTGTCACCAAAGCCGCGTTGGTCATCGGCGGGGGGATCGCGGGCATTCAAGCCGTGCTCGACCTCGCCCGCGCGGGCGTGCAGGTCTACTTGGTCGAACGCGAGCCATCCATCGGTGGACACATGGCGCAGCTTGACAAGACCTTCCCCACGCTGGACTGCGCCGCGTGCATTCTCACGCCCAAGATGGTCGACGCGGGCAGCCACCCCAATATCAAACTGCTCACCTACAGCGAAGTTGAGCGCGTCGAGGGCTACATCGGCAATTTCACCGCGACGGTGCGACGCAAGGCGCGATATGTGGACGAGGAGCTTTGTACCGGCTGCGGTGATTGCGCCCGCACCTGTCGGTTCAGCGCGCCGAGCGAGTTCGAGCGCGGACTGACGGAGCGCGCCGCGATTTATCGTCCATTCGCACAGGCGGTGCCGAACGCTTTTGTGATCGATGCAGAAACTTGCCGCCGCTGTCAGGCTTGCGTACGCGCCTGCGGCGTCGGGGCGATAAACCTCGACGCGGAGGACGAATTGATAGAAATTGATGTCGGCGCGATTATCGTCGCGACCGGTTACGAGGAATGGAACCCCGCGCCGCTGCTCGAATATGGCTACGGCGTTTATCCGGAAGTCTATACCGGATTGGAAATCGAGCGGCTCTGCAACACGGCGGGGCCAACCGCCGGCGCAATCGTCAAGCGTGATGGCAAACCACCTAAGCGCGTTGCCATTTTGCACTGCGTCGGCAGCCGCGACGAGCATCATCAACCTTATTGCTCGCGTATATGCTGTATGTACTCGCTCAAACTAGCACATCTGATACGCGAGAAGACCGCCGCGGAGGTGTTCGAGTTTTACATGGACATGCGCGCCTTCGGCAAGGATTACGAGGAGTTTTACGAGCGGGTACAGCGCGAAGGGGTGATCTTCGTGCGCGGGCGCGGGGCACAAGTGCTTCCCGCCGAAGACAAGCTGGAAGTGCGCGCCGAAGATACTGACTTGGGACGATTGATTAACCTGTCGGTAGATATGGTCATTCTCGCGACCGCGATAGTGCCCACGCGCGGCGCGGAGCAACTCGCCCAAACTCTGCACATCACGCGCGACACGAACGGATTTTTCTTGGAAGCGCACCCTAAACTGCGTCCGGTGGAGAGCAACACCGATGGCATCTACCTCGCGGGCACGTGCCAAGCCCCGCGCGATATTCCCGACACCGTCGCGCACGCCAGCGCGGCGGCGGCGCAGGCGCTCGGTTTGTTGAGCCAAGACTACGTGGAGGTTACACCCACCGTCGCGGTAGTGCGTCCGCTTCACTGCGTCGGCTGCGGGCTGTGTGTAGAGATTTGTCCCTACGCCGCACCGACACTGGTCGAGGAGCGCGGGCAAGTCGTTGCCCAAATCAACGCGGCGTTGTGCAAGGGGTGCGGGCTATGCGTGGCAAGCTGTCGCGGTAAGGCGATTGCGCTGCGCGGTTTCGACGATGCGCAACTATTGACGCAAATGGAGACATTATTGACGTAAAGAGTAATGTGTACAGGATTTACACAACTTCAGCATAATTTTACCGCCGAGGGCGCGGAGAGCGCAGAGTTTTCTGGTTAATTCTTTAGTGCACCGCGAATATGACCTTTAGAGTACTTTAATTTCGCTCTAAGCCCCCGTCGCGGGGGCGGCTAAGGCAAAAGCATCGTCCTATTCCATAACGCCCCCGGGGACGGGGGCTGATAGCCAGACAGTGCGTAATTAAGTCGCTTTCATAGGGTGTATATAATACTTAGATACCCAAGGGGTCACGACCATTTGTGCAAGTAAAAAGATTTTTCTCTTCCTACTCTCCGCGTCCTCTGTGCTCTCTGCAGTTAATTGCTATGCGGGTTGCGTAAGTCCCAAAGTAATCTCTTATCCATTACTCACTACAAAATTATTATGACTATCAACGACACATTCGAACCCAAAATCATCGGCTTTCTCTGCAATTGGTGCAGCTACGCGGGGGCAGACCTCGCGGGGACGAGCCGCGCTGGTTATCCGTCAAATCTGCGGATTATGCGCGTGCCCTGTTCGGCACGAGTTGACCCACTGTTCGTATTCAAGGCGCTTCAGGATGGCGCGGACGGCGTGATGGTGCTCGGCTGTCACCCCGGCGATTGTCACTATCGCGAGGGTAATTATTTCACGCAGCGCCGCTACGCGCTGATGCACCGCTTGCTGGAATTTATCGGTGTGGAGACAGAGAGGTTGTACGTGGATTGGGTCTCCGCGGCGGAGGGGACGCGATTCGCGGAGATCGTGACTGATTTCACGGAACAGGTTCGCGCCCTAGGAACAGTAGGCACACCCTTTACGGATGCGGTTGGCGCAGAAGGCAAGTTGCCTGACGCGGTAGTAGGTGCATCCTTTACAAGTGCGGTTGGCGCAGGCATAAAGCCTGCGGCTACGGGAGGCGAGCCGTCCTACGCGGTGCGGGAAGCGGAACAGCATATACGCGCCGCGGCGCGGCGATATTTGGCAAACGGCGAAGTCTCTTGCGTCATCGGCTGGGAGCGCGGATCACGCGGCAAGATGCGCCCCGCGTTTATTCGCGATGCTGACGACGCGGAGCGGTTGGTGTGGGATGATGATGGCGCGCTAAATCTCGCGGTCTACTTACATAATTACCAACAAGAGGCGAAAGTAGCGGTGGTGGCGCGTTCCGGCGAGACGCGGGCGATTAACTTACTGATACAAGAGAGACAGATCGCGCGCGAAAATGTTAAGGTAATCGAGGTTGAAGAGCAAATCGCGGCGGATGATTACGCCGATGTCGCGGAGCTGGAGAGCTGGACGCCCACGGAGCGGCGCGCCTTTTGGACGCGCGAACTTGATCGGTGTATCTTGTGCTACGCGTGTCGGCAGGCTTGCCCCGGCTGTTATTGCTATCAGTGTGTTGCGGAGCAGACGGAGCCGCGCTGGACGGGCATCGCGCGGGGGCTGCGGGAGAAATTCTTTTTTCACGTGATGCGCGCCTTTCACCTCGCGGGGCGCTGCGTGGAATGCGGCGCGTGCGCGGCGGTCTGTCCGATGGACATCCCCCTGAACTTGCTGAACCGCAAGCTGGCGAAAGAGGTACAGACGTTGTTTGGCTATCGCGCGGGGAAGGATGCCAAAACCGCGCCGCCGCTGGCGACTTTCGACCCTACGGAGCGGCTGCGGTTGTGAGAGAGGAAGAAGCTGCCACTAATTGCGCGAATTTTCACTAAGAAATGGCACGTAAATAACTTGCTCTCTTTGGCGCGGTCAGCGCAGGCATAAAGCCTGCGGCTACATTGTCTGGGCGCCAATGAACGCGAGTGGAGACTTCCGAAGTTTCGGAAAACTTCGGAAGTCTGAAACTTGCGTAAGTCATCTCATTCAGGGCTGTTCAGTTCTCGCGTAGTTGGCTAAAAGCTATGCTGAGAATGTGAGCCAGAAACCCAATTTTTCTTCAAAATCGGGTTTCACGGCGCGAAATCGGGTTTTTTCTGCAAAACCCGATTTCTGTGTACCGTGCTAATTTAGAACTGAACAGCCCTGTCTCATTTCTAAGGGTAACGCGAAAAGGTGCGATGCACATTGACAGTGCGTCGCACCTTTTGTTTACTAAACTAAATCGGGGTTTACAGAGTATCGTCGGGGGGAGCGCCTAAACCTTCGCCAAAGCCGCCG
>CAZSIG010000306.1:0-5318 GCA_964606195.1 uncultured Anaerolineales bacterium | reverse complement strand
AAACGACCATCAGGGCTAAAAGCCAGACAAGTGACCGGTCCCTTGTCCCAATGACCATTGAAGTACGCCATAGAATTGCCGTTGGGCAAGCGCCACAAGCCGATGTTACCGAAAGCTCGTTCAGTCCAACTTACGCGGTAAGTCCCGCCGCCACTGGCTAATACTTGCCCGTCCGGGCTGATCGCCATGCGCGCGACCGTGTCGTGATGAGCACCGCGTATCTTCTCATATGTCCCGTTGGGTAGTGTAAGCACCCACTCTTGCTTATTCATTTGGTCGCCTGCTAAAGATTTTCCATCCCGCAGCCGCCAGAGGCGCAGCCAGCCGCCTTTGTAACTGCATGCGGCGACCGCGCCATCAGGCGTAATCACCATATCGGTCATCGCTCTATCTTTTTTCCCGATAACTGCTATCTCCTTCCCGTTCGGTATGCTCCGCAGCCGAATGAGACTTCCTTCATGTCCCCCGGTAATCAACGTCTTTCCATCCGGTGTGAATGCCAACCCTTTGACTTCTCCCTCCAGTGCGGCGCGACACTCTATCAATCGCAGTATAATCGCGGGATTTCCCCTGCAACGACTTGCTAGTCCGGTCAATCCATTAAAGGCATCCTGTTCCTGCGGGCTGGCGGGCATCCATGCCGTTTCCACCAGGCATTTCAAAGCGCGGCAGCTATCCCCTAACGGTGCCACTTGCGCGAATTGTCATAGTTCGGGATATTGCCGATTCGCCACTAGTTGCTTAAATGCCGCGTTCCAGATAGCCGTTTTTTCATGAGCGACCTCCGATAGCGGCTCCTCACCGCGCAAAAGGTGTTGAAATTGTGATACCATTTGTGTTCCTCCATCAAGAGGTTTTTAACGCAAGGAAACCCTTTTTCATTAACCAAGATAAAAATACTGTTATTTCCAATAGGACAAAATTCTCATTGACATGTCCCCAGCTTACCTCTAAAATATAAATACACCTATTCTGATTCTACTGAAAAAACGATTCTTTTGATGTGTGTTCAAATACGCTTATACGCGGTCACAAGGGGGTAGGGCAGGTTTCCATACCTGCCGTTGGGGGGATAATGATCTAGAACGGCGGCTAAGAATACCCCTAGGGGTAGGCTGCGCGCAGCCGCTCTACGTAGGCATCACGCACCGCGTGGTAGCGCGGCTGATCATAATCTGCCGCGGCAAGAACCTCCCGCAGGTTTGAGTTTTTGGATGAAATGTATTGTTCTGCAGACGTAACCGCGCTGAAGCAAAGTTCTTTGGTTTCAACCTGCGGGACGCGGAGCGTGGCGACTTTGAGAAAGCCCTAATCTTAGCACTACGTGAGAGGAAAGCGTCAATGATAACAGAGGAGAAAGAAAATCTAACCCCGAACACAGCGCAAATGCTCCAACATAAACTAGATAAGCTAAATGATTTGCTCCATCGAGGTGAAAGTGCCTTAAAAGAACACCTGCGCGCTGTCAGACAAGCGGATGTTCCTTCGCAAGATTTCTCCTGCTTGACCGAATCCCTGATACATATTCGCGGCGCGGTGGAGATGACTCGAATCGCGACGCAAGAGGCAGCGCAAATCAACGCGGCACAAAGCGAAGTGCGTAAAGCCACAGCGAACGGAGACCGAGAACGCGCCCAGTTCATCGCCCTCTACGCGGTCAGCCTTGCCCTCAACTCTACCCTTGATCTAGACGAACAGCTTAATTTGGTCATGGACACCATAATTCGCGTCACCGAAGCGGAGCGCGGCTTTTTGATGATGGTGGATCAGCGAACCGGAGATTTGACACAACGCGTATCGCGCAATCTGGACTCCATTGACATCACCGACCGCGATCTGGAGATCAGCCGCAGCGTAATTCGCCGCGCCGCGGAGACTGGTCAAGCCATTCTAACTTTCAATGCTCAAGAGGATCCGCGCTTTAGCGGGAATGTGAGCGTAGCAGATTACAATCTTCGCTCAATTCTGTGTGTGCCGCTGGCAGTGCAGGAAGAGACGATTGGCATAATATATCTAGACAATCGCGCCAAAGAGGGAGTCTTCACCGATAGCGATCGCGATCTGGCGGTAGCTTTTGCGAACCAATCCGCGGTGGCCATCGAGAAGGCACAACTGATCAAAAGCCTGGAGACAGCAAATGAGCGATTACGTCGCGTCGACGAACTCAAATCCGAGTTCATCGTGCGCATCTCCCATGAACTACGCACGCCGATGACCGCGATACAGGGATATCTGGATTTATTTGCAGCGGGCATGGTGGGAACACTTGATGGAATGCAGCAGAAATTCATTTCTACCATTCGCACCAACGCGGCGCGCATGACCGGTTTAATCAATCACCTGATCGATTTAGCCAGCGCGGAGAAAGGGGAATTCGACTTAGAGTTTATGGCTGTTGACATCGCGGTGATAATAGATAAGGTGCTGGTCGAAATGAAACCCCGCTTTGAGGTGAAGCAGTTGCAACTTACTACGAATTTACCCTCTACTTTACCCTTTATTTATGGATCCCCCGACAGAGTGAAGCAAATAGTGTATAATTTGGTCGATAATGCGGTGAAGTTTACTTATGAGGGAGGGTACATCGAAGTCAATGCCAAAGTAGCCAACGCGTATGGGGAAAAACACTCCAATGACTACGTGTTAGTGTCAGTGATTGATAATGGGGTTGGTATCGCGCATCAGGATCAGCCATTGGTCTTCGATAATTTCTTCCGCGCCGATAATCCGCTATCCATTGAAGCTGGTGGTGCTGGTGTAGGTCTCGCGGTGGCGAAAGCCCTCGTCGAGGCACACGGGGGGCATATTTGGCTGGAGAGCGAACTATACAAAGGGAGCGCGTTTCATTTCACCCTGCCCATTATGAAAGGAACGGGAATATAAGATGACAGGATACTGATTTCCACTCAGCGAAGTAGGGCAGGTTTCCATACCTGCCGTTTTTGTTAGAAATCAGTGTCTATCAATTTCCTATCTCTTCGCGGCATTCCGCTTGCGCTGATATTCCTGCCACCGCTTACTGCCAAAGACATACAGAACCGCGCCTGCCATGATCAGAGATACTGCCCGTACTGCGAGATGTTTAAAATCTGTCCCCAGCATCTGCGCGTGAACCGTGCCTAACAAAAACGCGACATAGTTTAATTGGTGTAACAGTTTCCAATTTTTCCCTATTGTTTTGCGCATAACTGCCACCAAAGCCGCGATACCAAAAAGCCACAGCGCGGGGCTGCCTCCCAGCACCAAAAATGCTCTCGGCGATTCGAAAAATGGTAAGAACAGACGCGGCGCAGCGGCATCCCATACTATCCCAATAGCGTGCGAGCCAAGCAAAACCAGCCCTACCACAGAGACGAAATGATGAACCTTGAGAAACGGGCGCCCGAAGTGCTTCATCAATTCGCGCATATAAGCCGACGAGATACACGCGAAGAACACCGCGCAGTACCCTAACAACCCCACCGCGCGCGATTTCAAATGAATCGGCGTAGACAAATCCAAAACGATAACTATCGTCACCAAAATAATCGGCACGACTCCCATCAACACCAAAATCCACGTATTACGCGGTTGTTTACCCTTCGCCATATTTTCCTTACTCCTTATTCTTAGGACTTACGCAAAACCGCACTATGACTCACCGCAGAGAGCGCTAAGGACGCGGAGAAAAGAAAGAAGAGAATGTTTTTCGCGGTCATATCCGGTCATAAACCTGCGTTAAAAGGCATACCCGCAGCACAAAAGAAAACTATCCTCAAATCTCAGCGTTCTCCGCGCCCTCGGCGGTAAAATTATGCTGAATTTGTGTAAGTCCTAATTCTTTACTCCTTACTTTTTACTCTTCACTTCCCAATACAAAAATTGCTAAAAATCGTATCCAATAAATCCTCGCTCGCGGTCTCGCCGGTGATTTCCCCTAATGCGTACAGCGCGGTGGTCAAATCAATTGTGACGAAGTCGACGGGAATATCACCGCGCCAGCCCTCTAACGCGGCGGTGACATGTTGCGCGGCGTGATGCAGAGCCGCTTGATGTCGCGGATTGCTCACCAGCGGTGCGTCGGCGGCGTGCACCTCGCCCCCGAAAACCGTCTCCACGATCATCGCTTCCAAATCGGCGATCCCCGCGCCGGTCAGCGCGGAAATCGGCAGATGAGGGGCGCGCGGCAGCACCTCTGCCCATTGCGGCACGGCGGCGCCCAAATCGCGCTTATTCACCACGACGAGCACCCTCTTGCTTGGCAGCGCGGCGGCGATCTCCAGATCCGCGGCGGTGGGCGGCGCGCTGCCGTCCACGACGAACAGCACCAAATCCGCTTGGGCGATGGCGGCACGGCTGCGCTCGATGCCTATTTTTTCCACGACATTCTCAGAGTGCGTGATACCAGCAGTATCTATCAGCACCAAGGGCACCCCGCGCAGGTTTAGCGTCTCCTCCACCGTATCGCGCGTCGTGCCCGGAATATCGGTCACGATGGCGCGGCTAGTGCGGAGCAGCGCGTTGAGCAGGCTCGACTTGCCCACGTTCGGCTTGCCCACTATCGCGGTATGCACGCCCTGCCGATAGACAATGCCGCGATCTGCTTGTGCCAATAGTTCGCGTAACCTTTTCTGCGCGGCAAGCAGCGCGGGTTCCACATCTCGCGGCGGAATCTCGTCATCGGGAAAATCTATCGACGCGGTTATATATGCCAATACCGCCATGATGTCCTCGCGAACGGCGCGCACCTCCGCGGTCAGATGTCCGGACAACTGCTCGACCGCGACGCGTAGTCCCGTCTCGGTGCAGGCGCGAATCACGTCCAGCACCGCCTCTGCCTGTGATAGATCAATACGCCCATTCAGGAAAGCGCGCAGCGTGAACTCGCCCGGCTGTGCCAAGCGCGCCCCTTCCTTTAGGCAAAGTTGCAGTACGTTTTGCAACGGCATCGCCCCGCCGTGCGAATGAATTTCGACCACATCCTGCCGCGTGTAGGTCGCCGGCGCGCGCATATACGTCGCCAGCACTTCGTCCACGACGCGGGCTGTGTCTGGCTCCACAATATGTCCATAGTAGAATTGCTGCGAGCGGTAGCCGTTGCGCGGCGGGTGACGCGGGCGAAAGATGCGCCGTAAAATCGTCTCGGCGTCCGCGCCGCTCATCCGAACGATGCCGATGGCGGCTTCGCCCCCGATGGAGGTCGATATCGCGACTATGGTATCATCTAGGCTGTAGTTGTGCATGGCGATTATTATAAAACATAAACCGCGAATGGCAAAATAAAAGTGAAACGTGAAACGTGAATAAAATGACCATGTAGGGCGGCTTTCTTAGCCGCC
>CAZSIG010000305.1:0-5321 GCA_964606195.1 uncultured Anaerolineales bacterium | reverse complement strand
TGATGATAGTGCGCTGCGCGCGGTGTTGGCGCGGTTGTTGGGGGACGCGAATTGATAATCGAAGTATCAATCAAATTAAGCGCACCCATAAAGGGTGCGCCTACAATGTAGCCGCAGGCTTTACGCCTGCGCCGACCGCGCCACTGGAAATACGCGCCGTTGTCAAGCACGATACGAGTGTCAGATAATCTTCGTGGCACGCAGGTAGTCTTCGATACGCGCTACGAACTTTTGCGCATCGGCGAGGACGCGGCGCGCAGTTGTCTCGTCAGTAGTAGTGTGAATGTCATAGTCGCTGTCTAGGCGATTGGTCAACGCGGTGGTGTACATCTTGCCATATTCGGGTTCGATAACGCCGGTACGGATGAATTCGTAGCCGAACGCGCTTTGCACGCCGCTGTGCTTGCTTCTGCCTATCCCTTTGCTGGCTAACGTCGCGCTCGCCGCGTAGAAGATGGCGTAATAGGCGCGGTTGACAGTCGTACTATAGTGACGGTCAACGTTGTCTTGGGCAGCTTGTAACGCTTCTTGGGCGAGATTCAGGTAAAATCCTACTTCTGAAGTAGACATATATACACTCACATCTTCCAAAATTAGGGGCGGGGTCTTAGTGGCGATGATACTGGCGTCGTGACGCGGCGCGGTCTCTACCGGCGGGTAGAGCGTGTAGCCGTCGCGGTGTACGTTGCGGTAGAAGGTGAACCGTTCCGCACGTAATTCCTGATAGCGTTGGGCATTGACCACAATGGGACTGAGCGGGACGTCGTATTCTAACGCGATTTCCCAGGCGATGTCCGTCGCGGTTTGCTTCAGGGGTTCATCGGTGTGGCGCAAGACGGTCAACAGGTCGATGTCCGAATCGGGGGTCGCGTCGCCGCGCGCTTTGGAACCGTACAGGATGACGGTCAGTAAGTTGCCGTCAAGCTGGCGGTGCAACTGCGTGATATATGCGGTTAGCGCGGCGGCTTCCCGCGCCGTGAGGGAGATTTCGGTGGTCATTTCATTCGTTTTCATAAACATAATGGAACGCGGATGACGCGGATTGACCTGATTTACGCAGATTTTCCGTGATGTGCCGCGGTGGGGACTGGTTCAGTTGAGTTGGCTATAGATCACGAATACCACAAATGGCCAAATTACGCGAATTTTCCTCTTTTATTATTCGGGCTATTCGTAAATTCGCGACATTCGTGATTAAGTCGCGTTGGTTTATCCGAAATCCAATAGAACTGAACCAGTGCCTCGCGGTGAATTAGGTTAGTTATCGTTGATAGAAATTATGATACAGGAAATTCGCGCCGTTGTCAAGCTTGACGCGGCGATGAGAGAACGCGGATTGGCGGGATGGCGCGGATTGAACATACATTACACTTGATAATTGGTTTAGGAGATGATAAATATGAATAATCAAGAAGAGTTCAAAAGTAGACTGAGAATTCTAGCTACGCGGTTTAAGGAGGCATTTAACCGTAATGAACCGCAAGAATCCAATAGTCGAGAAACACTTGACGAACACAACCAAGCTCATAAAAGACGTATAGCGCGAGCGCAGAAGATGCTTACCTTAGATAAAATTCCTCACTTGACAGAAGATGAGCTAAGCGAATTGTTTATAGATAGTGACGCGATGAATTTTTGGACGAATAAAGAAAGAGAAATGGCTAAGCGGTTGGCAAATGGTGGCGCAGATAGTATACGCGCGGGACTATTCGATTTATTCAAGACAGCCGAAGCGGGGCTAACTCCTGAAGCATTCAAGCAAGCGCGGAACATACCGGGGGTGGGAACATTGTTGATATCCGAATTACTATCGGCGCGGTATCCTGACAGATATTATACTTTCAGCCCCAATGTCACATTGGAAGCGTTCGTGCTTTTGGGTATTGATGTTAAGGAAAATCAACCTCGCGGTGAGAAAAACGTTTCCCATCTATATTTCGCGGTCAAGCCGCTGATGAACGCCGCGAAGGAAGTGCTAACTGAGATTGGCTTTGACGCGGTTGATTATATGTTCGCCGATATTTTTATTTGGTGGATAAAGACGAATGGCAAAGAGTTGCTAGATGAAATTGATAAGGTAAAGGTGATGGATACAAGGCGAAAATTTTGGCGACTAACAGCTAATAGCAAGCATTGGGAGATTTTTGAATCGCATAATGTAATCGGAGTTGGCTGGGCGGATATAGGGAATGCCAATAATTACGCGGGTATAAGAGAAATACAAGATAAACTAAGAGCAATGGGTAGCGTTGATCCTGATGCAAACAGCTTGGCTAGACAGATTGTACGCCTCAGAGACATGAAAACCGGTGATATTGTATTTGTAACCGATGGAGATGATAAAAGCCTCGCGGTGGCTGAGGTGGCAGACAGGTATATATATAAAGCCGATGGTTGGACAGACGAAGATAACTATCATCATTGGCGTTCCGTCAAATGGCTATCGCGAGCACTGGGTGACATCAACTTACTATCTCAGTCTATATGCAATTCTGTAAAATCATCGGATGTTTTATATGAATTTAAGAGCGCGAATGTGGGTATAGAGATATTACAGATTTTGTATCCTGAATTATTGTATATCGCGAGCCTTCCAGTACCCAAATACAAAACCTTGCTTACACAATTATCCACCTACCTCACCGCGCGGCACTTCCATTTCCCTCGCGCCGCGCTCGCGACCTACTACCTCTCACTTCAAACCAAGCCGTTCGTAATCCTGACCGGCATCAGCGGCACGGGCAAGACGAAACTCGCGCAGTTGTTCGCGGAGTTTATGAGCGAGAGTACCGCGCAGGTGGAATTTGTGTCAGTGCGCCCCGACTGGATGGATAATCGCGGCTTGTTGGGATTCCCGAATTTGTTGACGGGTACGTATCAAGCGACCGATTTTCTGCGGTTGTTACTGCGGGCGCGGTCTGATACCACGCGCCCTTATTTCATCATTCTTGACGAGATGAATCTGGCGAAAGTGGAATACTATTTCTCCGATTTTCTCAGCGCGATGGAGAGTAGGAAGGTTGAAAATATCGCGGTCTTACCCTTTGACCTGCCCGAACCAGAATTGGGCGATGTTGAATTTGATGGGTTTGGGCAAGAGATTTTCGACATCTACGCGCTGCCGGGGCATAAAGAGAAGCAGGAGATGGGATTACCAACGCGTGGAGAGGGGCATCAGGCGGGGGTCGATGAACGTAGAGAGAAAGTAGATAGACTCCAAACAGCTTTAGAACCTATCGCCGCGCAGTTGGCGGATATGTTCAAGCCCTACTTGCGCGAATTATCAGGAAAAGAATTCTACAGTCGTTTTAACGTATGGATGTATGGTGGACCTGTATGGTCTACTGCAAGTAGAGAACAGCAGATAGCCGGAGAACTAAACGCGGGGCCGTATGTCATATTTACTTTCGGGTATCAAGAATTCGACGATAGATATACAAAATACCCCAAGTTAGACTTGGGAATCTGTAAAAGTAGTGTATGGGCGCGGTTTCAAATAGAGGCAGATGCGGATAATCCTGAGATATTTTTGAAGAATTTGGGTAGATATAAAAAGGTGGTAGTGGATTTTTTGCATGAGCACCTCGCGGACTATGATTGGTATTTGGGATACAAAGGTCCCGATATTATCGCAAAGCCTACTTTGGCTGATTTTGAACGCTTTTTGGCTGAAACCGACCTACGCGAAAGTCACATAGATATTTTCGTTCGGTTTCGGGAAGACGAACCTATCGTCAGACAACCGCGTTTTGTTAATGACATCGCGAAGATATTTAGGATATTTTATCTTCTCTACGTTTTAGCAACTACGGAAATTGAACTGGAATCCCAACAAACAATCACGCAGGAGCCGATTCGCTTACATGATGAACCGCGCTGTATGGCAACGCGGCCATACGAGCGCGCTAATGATACCGCAAACGAGCCGTTTGTATGCCCGCACTACGTCGCGGGGAAAAATGGCAACTGTGCCCGCGGGAGATTATGTAGTTACGAACATCAAATCAATGGAGATAAGATTTTGTTCATTCCGCCCCGCGTCGAAATCCCACTCAATATCTACTTCGCGGGCACAGTCAACGTGGACGAGACCACCTACATGTTCTCGCCCAAAGTCCTCGACCGCGCTAATACCATCGAGTTCAACGAGGTGGATTTGCAAGAATACTTCACTCGCGACGCGCCCGCCGAGGAAAACGCGCCACCCGCTACGCCCGCCCTCATCGCCGCGTTCACGCACAGCGGAGAATTCGCCCGCCTGCCGAAGCAAGTTTCCGAGATTTATACAGTTCCAGAATTGGGAGAATACCGCGCCCAGTTACAAGAGTTAAACGAATTGCTAAAAGAACACGATATGCACTTCGGCTACCGCGTCGCGGATGAGATACTGCTCTATCTCTGGCACGCGTACGAACTAAACGATGCTAATTTTGGCTTAGATACCGCGTTCGATTGCCAAATCTATCAGAAAGTTCTGCCGAAATTTCACGGCTCACAGGCGCGGTTGCAAGAGCCGCTGACGAGCCTGCAAGCGTTCGTCGATGAACATGGTTATGCGCGTTCAGCGCGAAAGATAGCTCGAATGTTAGCCGCGCTGCAAAAGGATGGCTTCGCCAGCTTCGCGTAAGGCGCAGGCTTTAGCCTAGTAGAATAAATAGTGATGGATTATCTGCTCAATTTCGCGAGCGGATGAAATACGCTAAAGATTTACTGACCGACGCGGAAAAAACAGTAGTGGTAAAATAATAAGTGATAGGGAAAAGTAATACGATAATTTTACCACTAAGAACACGAAGAGCACCAAGACTTTTTCGGTCAATGATGCTCATACGCGGTCAAAAATCATCATTCGGAGTGAGAGTTGCCTTAGGGTTCTTTGTAGGGCTTTCTCAAAGTCTCGCGGTTTGCATAATATGTCACCCTAAGCCCCCGTGCGGGGATAAACTACGCGCCGGGTCTCGTTCTCCCGTTAAGTTGGTTCATTTTACCCCATAGGTAACAATTATAGCGTAAACGAGATGCTTCACGGCGTTCAGCATGACATCTTGCGCCAGAGCTTACTAGGGTTTTGCCCACGCGGTTTGTACTTTGAGAAAGCCCTAGGATTCTTTGTGTCCTTTGTGGTTTAATTGTAATCATTTTAACTATCACTTACCATTTAACCATTACAGAAAAAACCTTCTTCGAGTTCAGCTCTCACTAAAGCAAAAATAAATGGGCAGAGGCGTGTTCCTCTGCCCATATAAATTAGCAAAATATCACAGTCACAATGAAAGGTCTCTTTCGCGCAGCTAGGCTGGCGTTTCCCGTCGTTTCAACGC
>CAZSIG010000304.1:0-5331 GCA_964606195.1 uncultured Anaerolineales bacterium | reverse complement strand
CTCCGCGCCCTCGGCGGTAAAATTATTCTGAATTTGCGTAAGTCCTGTGGTAAAAATCTAACTCACGCCGCGTGAGGTCTGTCCTGAACAATTGAAAATGCAAACTGATTATACCATACTGTCTGCTTCTTCCCAAACATGAAAGAGATAGAGCTTACAACATTAAGAAACCTGGTTTTGTGTAAAAAACCAGGTTTCTTAGTTAAAGCTAATATCACCATACTGTTTATTGGCTTATTTTTTCTTTTGTTCGCTATGCTTCTTATGAGACTTAATATTATCGTAAGCGCGTTGTCCGATTTCGTTCATACGAATGAAGCGGCGACGCGAAGGTGATCCCTCGCATCCCGGAACGGGGAAAAGGTGACGCGAGCGGCGCATGAAATCTTCACGCGAGGGAACATCACCGCGTAACTGTTTCAACTCTATGTCGAACCAATACGCGTCGTTATCCGTCTCGACCGACTGCCCACATTTGTCACAAATTCTGCTGTCTTCTTCGGATTTCACTTTTATTATCCTCCCAGTTGTTGCATCTCTTGTTCTACCATTCGATGAAGCCAAGCATTGGCTCTGCCTGAGTTCAGGATTTGCTGTAATTCATTACGCGCCGCGTCCGGCTGCCCTATTACACTGTAGAGGACTCCCATCGCGTAATGTGCTTCAGGCAGTTCCGCGTCCATCTGCAACGCCTGTTCCAGTTCGCGTTGGGCTTCTGATGTGTTACCTTCGTGCAAATACTTGCGTCCCAGACTGACGTGTGCCCACGCGGAATCTTGTCCCATATCCAGCAGTCTCTCAAAATATTGTGCCGAAGCTGCCCAATCTTTCTGATAGAATTTCGCCTGACCGGAGCGCATCAACGCGCCAACATTTTTAGGATCTTTTTCAAGCACTATCTGATAATGTATCAGCGCTTCATCCAAACTTCCTCCCGTCTCCAAACCTTCAGCTAGTAATACATCCCCTAAACCCAAGTGGGCATCTGTATAACTGCTGTCCAGCTCAATCGCTTCTCGATAAGCGGCTTCCGCGGCGTTCCAGTCGCGCTCGCGCGCGTGTTCGTAAGCCTCTTGTGCCAATTCTTCGGCGCGGTCTCGTTGGGCGATGGGCATCACTTGGGTTAGTATGTTGCGTCCTTGCGGGGTGAACCATAATACCGCGCCAGCTCCGGCAGCCGCGATGAGAATGAATAAAAGCATGATGAAAATTGGCATCCAGCCACCGCCATTGCTTTTTTCTCGTTCTTTAGCTTTTTCTGCTATTCCCTCCTCTGGAAGTGATTTCAACCTTGAAAACTCTGGAGATAACATTGTCTGTGACGTTGTGGTGCGCGTTTGAAGTGTGGATAATTGCGGTTCAGAGGGAGTGGGCGCTTGAGGCTTAGGCTTGGGTTTGGGCGCTCGTTTGGCTGTTTTCTTTTTTCGTTTGGCGCGCTTACTCATGAGCGTGCTGACCGCTTTTTCTAGATCATCTAACATCTCTTGAACTGAAGAATAACGATCGCTCGGCTTTTTCTGTAAAGCTCTTAGAATCACATATTCCAATTCATGGGGTACCTCAGCATTGACGGAACGCGGTGAGGGAGGCGGGTTGTAAATATGTTGGTGAATAACTTCATAGGGGGTATCTCCCTGAAAAGGTACATAGCCACTCAACATCTCGAACAACATCGCGCCCAGAGAGTAAACATCGGCGCGCCGATCCAATGTCTGGCTCTGTGCCTGTTCCGGCGAGATGTAGTGAGGAGTGCCGATCATCATATCCCGCGATAGCGAGGTTTCGCTCGCCTCGGTCATCTTCGCTAAGCCGAAATCGGTCAGATAAATCTTGTTGTCATGGGTGATCATCACGTTAGTAGGCTTAATGTCGCGATGTAAAACGCCTTGCGCGTGCGCGTAGGATAAAGCATCGCCTACCGCGTGCATCACCTCTAAGACGCGCTCCAAGGGCATTGGCCCCTGTTTCATCTCATCTTTCAGAGTGTGCCCTTCCACATACATCATCACCAGGTAGGGCTGTCCCCCCTCTTCGCTAAAATCGTACACCGGTACGATATTGGAATGATTCAGTTTGCCAACGATTTTAGCTTCGCGTTTGAACCTCTCCAGAAAATTGCGGTTGTCTCCAAGATTCGAATGTAAGACCTTAATTGCCACATCGCGGTCTAACGTGGTGTGGTAAGCTTTGAAAACTGTGGCCATCCCTCCGCGTCCCAGCGGAGCAATGATGCGATAAGGTCCTACAGTTTCTCCGGGTACAAATGCCATAAGTTCCTCCTCAGCCAATTACCAGTGGTTAGCTTGTGATTATGTTTGTCATCACGGCGCGGGGATGTTAATCGCAGCGGATTCTCATTCCCCTTTTCGGCTTTTTTACAGTTAATAAAGTACCACCGCATCATTCATCAATAAAAACTAATTACCTATACCCTGCAATTCCTGTTGGGCTTCTTGTTTAATCCAAGCTCCAGCGCGATTAGAATTCAACACCTTTTTAAATTCCTCGCGGGCGTAGTCCGGTTGCCCGGTCAATTTGTAATAAATTCCCAACACATACTGTCCTTCGGGCAGTTCAGGATCGAGACGCAGCGCTTGCTCTAATTCCTCATAAGCGACTGCGCCATCCCGCTGCATCAGATGATACTGCGCCAGCCCAGCATGAATCATCGCGTGCTCAAAGCCTGTCTCTTGTGCCTCGCGAAAATGTTTCGCGGCTTGTTCCCATTGTTTCTGTTGGAACGAAGCCTCTCCCATCTTTAACATTATCTCCGCGTTTTGAGGTTGCTGAGACAGCACGATTTGGTATTGCTGGTATGCCTCTTCCGCCATGCCTTGCGTCAACAATACATCACCCAAGCCGCTGTAGGCATCCCACAAAGTGGAATTGCGGTCTAATGCTCGCCGATACGCTTCTCCCGCGCTGGCCAGATCACCTTGCTTTACGTAATCTCGCGCCGCCATCATCCACCATTCCGCGGAATCGGGAGCGATAGTCGGTGTCGGCGTCGGTTCGCCCGGCGCGATATATTCCTCTCCAGTGACGAACTCATTAAGCGCAATGAATTGTTCTTGCATTACTGGAGCTTTGTCAGGCAAGATCGCGAACAGGGCTATACCTCCCAAAAACGCGAACAGAAGTAGGAACAGAAAGACCCAAATCAAATTGCCCAGAATATTTCCTGTAGGCTTTTCCTCTTCCTCTTTTTTTCTTTTCTCCTTCACCGCCTCTTTTTTCGGGGCAGCCTTCACTGGAGCTACCTTTTTAGGCTTGGGTTTGGGTTTTGGGGGAGGAGGAGTCGGGCGCGGTGGAGGTGGTGCAGGCGCGGGTTTTTCTTCTACGATCTTCTTAGGCGCGGGGGGAGGAGGTGTCGGTTTGACCTGCTTCACCACTGGTTCGGGCGTGGGAGGCGGCGCGGAAATCCCCGCGGATGGAGGAGCTTCTTCCATTACCTCTGCACGCGGGGCTACCGAAGACGCGGAAAGCTCGCGCAACTCATCTAAGAAATCCGAAAAATCGATGATCTTATCCGTCGGCTCCATCCATGATGAGGGGAGATCGCTGACACTGGAGTCCAAAAAATCTTTGAACGACATCGCGGGAGAGGACTCATCCAGTGTGCCTTCGGCGTGAAGCGAGATGATCGGTTCCTCTTCGACCGATATGTCTGATGGCAACGCGGGGATAAGTTCATCTACGATAGCCTGCCGCGTCAGGTTCAATGGCACCGGTGCGACCTGGCTCTCTAACACCGCTTCCTCAAAAGCGTTTATGAATTCTCCTACAGTTCTATAACGATCCTCCGGGTTACGTTGCATTGCCTTGAGAATCACATCGGCAGTGCTCTTCGGTACCAGCGGATTGATCTCGCCCAACGCGGGAGTATGTCCTAACAGATGCTCTTGAATTACCGCGTAAGGGGTGTCTCCAGTGAAAGGAGGTCTCCCCGCCAGACTCTCAAAGGCGACAATACCAAGTGAGTAAACGTCAGTCTGCTCGTTTTGATCTCTACCCATCGCCTGTTCCGGCGCGATATATTCCGGAGCGCGCATGAGTGCCATCGGAGATAGCGAAAGCTCACGCGAACCCTCCCTGCTCTCCTCCCCAGGTTTAGTCATCTTGACCATGAGATGAGTGAGTAACGTGGTACGTTTGCCGGGGGCGCCAGTAGGCGCGGGAGGAGCCTCCTCTTCTTTCTGGCGCATCAGTATGCCCGCCACTCCAAAGCCGGTCATCACCACTTCGGCTTCGGGAGTCACCAGAATACTGGTAGGTCTAATATCCAGATGTAAAACGCCTTGAGAATGGGCGTAATCCACCGCGCTGCATGCAGGTTTGAGAATTGACAACACCTGCGCGGGCGTGAGGGGGCCCAAACTCACCAAATGTTTGAGAGTTGGTCCCTCCACAAAATTAGTTGCCATATATGGACGCCCATCCTCTTTGTAGAAGCCATATACGGTCAAGACATTAGAATGTTCCAACTTCGCGGCGCGCCGAACTTCGCGTTCGAAGCTCTCGATCATACTTCGCTGTCCGCTAAGCGATGAATGTAGTACAATAAGGGCGACGTAGCGATCCATCGCTTCTTGATATGCTTTGTAGACAGTCGTTATACCTACTGTCGGGCCTATTAATTCTAACAACGCGTATGGCCCGACAGTTTCCCCTACTGCAAATCCCATCGTGACCTCTCCAATCTGCCCCCTCTCGAATAACTACATAGCACAGGTTACTATTATACTCTACTGCCAAATAAATTACAAACCCCAAATATGAAGTTATTTTCATTATCAATCTTAACGAATCAATTTTAGTGGCAAACCACCTTGTTGGCAATGAGAAATTTGTCCTATGTCAGGACTTATGCAGACCGCGTAGTGATTAACCGCCGAGAACGCCGCGGACGCGGAGAAGATTAAGAAAAGAATTTCTTAACTAGCATACGCGGTCACCAGTCCGCATTGAAAAGCATCTCCACGATGCGCTCCAAGATCATTCGGAGAACTCCGCGCCCTCGGCGGTAAATCTTTTTTAATTTGCGTAAGTACTGCTATGTAATCAATTCTCCCCGCGAGTTAGGCAAATTGACCAAAAAGTGTTAAAATAGCCCTTAATTATCGTAAAAAATCAAGGTTCTTGGAGAATTTATAGAGTAGTGCTCATGCGTGTTACCACACCACCAATGAACGAAAATCACCCTCACCCCAACCCCTCTCCCTGTCAGGGAGAGGGGGGCAAGTTCCCTCTCCCCGCAGGGGAGAGGGTTAGGGTGAGGGGCGCGCGGTGCGGTTGGCTGAGGAGATTGTCCGGTACCCGCGCCATTCTCCC
>CAZSIG010000303.1:0-5336 GCA_964606195.1 uncultured Anaerolineales bacterium | reverse complement strand
AAATAGGGCGGCGCTGCCCCTCCCCTACATGTCCTTACAGTATAGGAGAGATAACTGTAGAAACAGATACAGATATCAGTTATGAGAGCTTCGCGGTTTTGTTCCGTTATATAGATATCGTCAAAGCAGCATACTTTCCCTCGCAGGGTGTAAAGTCCTAGACGAATAAGTTCGGTTGCCGCTCTACCGCCCCAGTCGCGCTGCCAGCTCTGCTACCCCCGTTGCTACCTCCGTAATCGTCACCACGCGATACCCCAACGCCTTCAGCCGCTTGCGCTGCGCCTCATCCGCCGCCGCGACGTAAGCCGCATAGTGCGGCGAGCCATCCACGAACACCACAATCCTCGGGGCGTAGAAGAAATCCGCACAAGCCACTGGCGCGCCGTCGTCATACACCACCCGCTGCGCGGCATCGGGTAACGGCAGCCCCCGCGCCGCGATGGCTTGTAACACCTCTCGCTCGAAATCCGACTGACACTGCGCGACTAATTCCGCCAGCCGGTCGGTAGCCCTGACCGGCGTCAAGGACAGCTCCCCCCACGATTGCAGCATGGGCAATACCAAATTGCGGTCGAGCAACTCATGCACTCGCTGATTGTAGAATGTACACAAACACTCGTAACACGCTCGTTCACAGCCCCCCTGCGGATCGCCCTCGTGCAAAATCTCGCGAGCCCGCTGGATCACCAGCAGCAACCGCGCCGCGGCGCTATCCGGCGGCTCGACTAGGGAAGCCAATGCGCCCGCACCCCCCTCCGCACTCTCGTGCAACACCACGCGGCGTGCTGTCTTATCCTCCGGGTGCGGCACCACGAAACCACCCAATTCACGCCCATCCAAATTAAGTGTGACCGCCACACTTTGCTGCCAGGTGTGCAACAGCGTGACGTAAAACGCTTCCGCCTCATCAGGCGGCACATTCGCGGGCAACGGCATATCAATTACCAGCACGTCGGTCTGAATGCGGCTGTAGAGACACAACCCGCGCAGCACATCCGCGGGGCGCGCATGGTGGCGACATAGCCGGCGTTTATTCTCTGGTGGGACGCCCGGTGTCTCGTAATGCTCCGCTACCCGTTCCGGGGTCAGCAACCATTGGTGACACTTCGTACAAAAACCGAACCCGTAGACCTCCGGATCATCGGCTTGCCGCGCGCCATAATTGATAGAGAAGATTTCCCCCTCGTGAATGTAAGTCAACTGGTAGATTGCTGCCCCCCGCGTCTGCACCGTATAAGCCTGCGCTCGACCGCACCCCAATAGATGGGACTTGATTTCATACCCCAAGCGTAATCGCTCCTCTTCATCAGAAGTAATCCGCGCCCGCTGTTGTGCGAACATATCCGGCATGCGCAGTGCCTGACGGGCATGGATATCGGTAAAAACATGCCCACAGGTACACACCGGGCGGCTGGTCGCATCAGCCAGATAGACCGTCTCACACGCCGGACAGACCAACAGCGCGGTGGTATCCGGACGCAGCTCGCGCGTGCGCGGGCGGGCATGAGTGATCTCATAGCGCTGACCGGCGTAATACACAAAATTGCCCGGCGCATACTCCGCCAACGCGATATGGGGATCCCGCGCCAGCTCATCCGGCGTCTCGTAAAAAGAGAGCACCACCGGCTCGCGGGGAAAGGCATAGTTAGGCAAAAACCCCTCTGCCCCTAGATACCGATAGGTGTACCACGCCCCTTGGCCCTCGCGCATATGTTCCCGTTTCTGCAAAATCACATCGCGACGGCGGCTCATATGCGCATCGAAGTGGGCGGGGTCTTGCCACCGCTCGATCTCCTCCTTCTCCGCGGTTAAGCGCGCATACTCCACCCGCCATCGCGTGAACGCCCGATCCAGGTCATCCACGAAGGTAGTCACTACTTCCTGCATGAACGCCGCGTCCAACCACGCGAACTGTGTCAATTCTTGCTGAAACGCGGCCTCCACCGCCGCGACAATCTCGTTACGCCGCGTGGCAATCGCCGCGCGATACGCCGCCGCGACATCAGCCCGCAGCGGATACGTCGGGGCTTGTTCTAAATCTAATAACAGATGAGCACAATGGCGCAGCTTCAGTTCGTCCCCTAAAGTCTCCAAAATCAGGGCGTGGATGTGGCTGGTGAGTAGATTGCGGTTATCGAGTAGAAACCGCGGGGCGATGATCTTGCCCGCTACAATCTTCTCCGGGTGTTGGTAGAAATATTGATCGTGCGGACCGCGATATGCCCCGACGCCGCAGAAGACGGTGATCAGCGCGGGCTGACCGTGCCGTCCAGCGCGCCCAGCGCGCTGGGCGTAGTTAGAGGGACTCGGCGGCACATTGCGCAGATAGACCGCGCTCAGGTCGCCGATGTCAATCCCCAACTCCATCGTCGGTGTGCAGACCAGCACATTGAGCGGGTCTGCCGCGGCTTGAAACCGCTGTTCCAATTCCTTACGCGCCGCGCCGCTCACCTGCCCGGAATGCTCCCGCGCCGTCACCGGTACGGCGCGGTGTAGCGATTGCGTGTACTCCCCGCGAAAGTAGTTCTGGCGCAAATCCACCTCCGCGGCGAGCGTGTCGCAAGTAGCGCGCGTACAGTACGCGGTGGTGCGGAAATAATGCACCAAGCCACACTTGGGACAAACTTGATGCGTCGGCTGCGCGGTGACCTGAAAAGTCACAATCGCCGGGTTGACCATGTAGAGCTCATACCCCTTGCTAGGAGCATGGCGGGCTTTGATATACTCTTTAGTGAGAAATTCTGCCTGTCCGGTGCTACACACTCGCACTACTTGGGGCACCAGTTCGGTTACCTCTGAATAAGAAATGCGCAGTACCTTACGCGTCCAGCGGCTGAGCGCGCCGGAAGGTGCGGTTAGGCGATACACTTGCGCGAAGGAGCGACGGTCAGCATCTGCATCGGTAAACCCAATGGGGCGATCGAGCTCCCGCGCATGAAACAGCACTTCGGGATTCAGTTTATCTATCACCTGCGCGGTGAATGCACCCCACCGCCGCGCGGTTTCGTGCGCCACCGCCAGCCGCTGCCGCATGATGTTCAAGAATCCTAACAAGTAATCGTACCGTTCAGCAGCAGTGCACTCCGCCAGCGCGGGAATATCTACCCAGATTGCCGTGTCCGCGGCGAATTCTGTCAACCCATTGTAGCCGATGACCAGCAACCCGACATCTTCCAAATTTTGATGGACGCGGCGATGGGTCTGTTCCAACTCTAGCGCCGCGGCGAACTCCAAGTAGCGTTTGAAGCGGCGGTCCTGCTCCTGTTCTTGTCGTCTGCCGTAGCCATGCTGGCTGATCTGGTACGGGGGCAAAATCTGATACGCCCGCATCGTCTCGAACAGGGCGTTTCCCAATTGCCCCAAGGTCAAAAAGTCCCCCTGTTCCGCTGTCGCGCCGCGCTCGCGCAACGTATGATACAACACCCGGCGAAAGGCAACCCGCTGCGCCAAATCGCTCATGTGCGCGGCTTGCAAGGCTGTATCCTGGCGGTTATCCGAGAAGGCAATGATGCGTCGCGCTGGGGGAGGTAAGGTAGCTAGCGTCTGGGATACCAGTATGTCGGTCGCGGTAGACCGCCCCACAGTGCCGAAGGAGAAGAGCTTGCCGAACTCCCGCGCGCGGCGGTTGTGGACGATACCACAAGCCGGGCAGAGCAAAAACGGCGCGCGCAGGAAGGTGAGGGCAAGTTTTTCGTGCGTACAGGGGCTATTGACGCGTCGGCAGCGCGGGCAATAGGTCACATGCTGCGGCACGGCGTCTTGATATCCCTGTTTGCCCCCGCGTACCTTGCCAGTCGGCGTGAGCCAGGTATCGGGCAGTGGCGCGGTGGTCTCATCCCATTCCGCCGGGTAGATATAGCCGGGCGTCCCCACATATTCCGGTGCATCCAAGTCGTGAGGGGTCAAGGCGCCCGCCTCCGTCCACCCCACGCCGAGAAATTCCTGCCCACAGGCGCGGCAGAAGAAGACCGGATAAGTCGGCACGTCAGGCTGCCCCGCTTTAGCGCAGACCGGACAGACTTGCTCGCCCCGGTCATTGAGGTGCAGATGTTCCAGACACGCAGCGATGGTGCGCCCTTGCGAGAAAAAGGCGTGTAGTTTGGGGATCAGGCCCCTATTCGGAGTATTAAGCAAGGTCTCGATATCTGCCTGGCGCGCGATGGGGTGGCGCGCCGCCAACTGCCGCGCCGTCAGCGGTTGCTGGCGTAGTTGGGCATCGATGAATTGCCCCAACTCGTCCGCCGTTTCCAACGGAGCGTACTGCTCCTCAATCACCTGCGCGGGGGCGAACGGCTCACCGAACAGAGTGGTGGCGAACTGCGCGATGGCGGTCGCCGCGCCGCGGTCGGTGGTGGTCGTATCTGCCTGTATGGTCGCGCTGGTACCAATGGCGCGCAGCTTACCAGTGGTATGTGTATGCTGTTTGAGCCGCCGGATCAGGCAGGCGACGTCCGCGCCGCGTTTGCCGGTATAAGTATGCACCTCGTCCAGCACGAGGAAGCGCAGCGCGCCCGGTGAGGCAAATAACCGTTGATCGTCGAAACGCGTTAGAATTAGCTCCAACTGGACATAGTTGGTCATCAGAATATCAGGCTGCCCCCCCGGTTTCTGGATTTCCTCCCGGCTGATAACCTCGCTGTCATAAGGAGCGCGCCCGTAGATGCGCTGATATTGCGTCAAGGCATCCGCGTATTCGTAGGGCGTATCGCCGGTGTAGAGGGCGATTTTCAGCCCCGAACCGCGTAACCGCGCCGCGAAGTCAGCGTACTGCGAGTTCGCCAGCGCGTTCATGGGATAGACGATGACCGCTTTGATCCCGAATACGCCCTTATCGCGCAGATGCAGACACGCGCTCACAATCGGAATACCAAAACAGAACGATTTACCTGAGCCGGTGCCGGTGGCGACGATGGCATTGTGCCCCGCGAGGATCGCCTCTATCGCCGCCGTCTGGTGCGCGTAGAGTTGCAGCGGTTGCCCCCCCTGGTCACAAAAATACTGCGCGGTGGCGGGGTGTAAGTCATGCGCTACCAACTCTGCAAAACTCGCGCCGGGGAGAAAGTGCCGATTGAGTGTCAGGTAAGGGTCTTTCCAGAGCAGCGTGCCCGCCGCGATGCGTTCCAGTATCCACTCTTTGATGACGGGATTGCGAAATTGTTGAAAAGTACGAACGTAGGCTAGATACGCGGCGCGAATTTGTTCTAAGGCACGAAACGCGGAAAACTCTGAAGGCGCTGCTTCCGTACCTTCAGCACGCTCAAGATGCTCGACAGTTACCGCGCTCACCCGAGCGCCACACTCCATACAAAACTTGGCGCGGGCGGGTAGCTCCGCGC
>CAZSIG010000302.1:0-5339 GCA_964606195.1 uncultured Anaerolineales bacterium | reverse complement strand
ATGAGCGTTGCCATAGCTCCCAGACCAAAAATGGCACTCCCCGCGCCAATTATCACGATTTTAGGTAAACGTTTAGCCATGTTACTCTACCTGAAGTTTTCCTTCTCTATTTCGCTTACGCGATTAAACGCATTGGTCAAAAAGTCCTTCTTAAACTCCATCTTCTGAGTGAACTCTACTCCTAACCACGCGTCGACGATCTGGATCCCCAGAAACGGCGCGGTTATCCAGCCCCCCAGCGTAAGCACATTGGCATTGTTGATGATTTTTGCCCTCTCACCGGAGAAAACGCCGTCAGCCACACACGCGTAGATGCCCTTGTGTTTGTTCGCCACAATCGCCATCCCCTGCCCGGTGCCGCAGATTAAAATTCCCTTCTCCGCCTCGCCGCGCTGTATAGCTTGAGCCACTTTGGGCGCTTGCTCGACGTATGGTTTGGGTTTATCTTCGGATTCGATGCCGAAGTCAATAATCTCCACATCATCGCGGTTTTGTAGATGCTCGACAATTGCCCGTTTCAACGGAAAGCCGGACAAGTCAGAAGCAATCGCGATACTCGTTTTATTCGCCATATTCTTTTACCTCTCCTTCACGATAGACATTATTAGAAATAGTTTTTTAACCACAAAGGGCACGAAGAACCACTAAGATGTTTTTGTTAGCCAGCATACGCGTTCATACCTATTCATTAAAAATTATTTAGTGCTCTTTGTGTTCTTTGTGGTTAACTTATTTCCAATTAAGTTCACTCAATAACTCAGTCGCGTTCTTATAGATATTCTCCGCAGTCATCCCAAATCGCCCTTTGAGATAATCCAACGGTCCCACCTCACCGAATTCGTCGTTCACTCCCACCCTTTTCATCAGCGTGGGCTTATGCTCCGCCAGCACCTCGGCGACCGCTGAGCCAAGTCCGTTGTAAATCTGGTGATTCTCGCAGGTCACTATCGCGCCGGTTTTCTCCGCGTATCGCAAGACCAGCTCCGCGTCGATGGGCTTGACGGTGTGCATGTCAATCACCGCCGTGGAAACGCCATCTTGCTCCAACAGCGCGGCAGCCTCCAGCGCCTCGGGCACCATCACCGCGCCGGTGGCGATTAGCGTAATATTCGCGCCGTCGCGTAATACATTGCCCTTACCCAACTCAAACTCCGCGTCGTCGGCGTAAAGCACCAGTGCGAGTTTGCGCTGCAATCTCATGTAAGTACACCCCTTGTGATACGCGCTTTGCGGAATCAGTTTCGCCAATGAGACCGGATCGCTCGGCTCGAAGACTACCAGCTTCGGAATATTGCGCATCGTTCCCAAGTCCTCGAACGGCATGTGGGTTCCTCCATTGTACGCCGCGGTGACGCCGGGGTCGGTACCCACCAACTTAACATTGAGTTGCGCGTAGTTCCCGGAGATGAAAAACTGGTCGTAAACCCTACGCCCTGCGAAACAAGCGAAGGTCGCGGCGAAGGGGATCTTACCGGTGGCGGAAAGCCCTGCCGCGACGCCCACCATGTTCGCCTCCGCGACGCCGACGTTGACCGTCCGTTCGGGGAATTTCTCCTTGAATGGGCGCGTGCCGCTGGCGCGCATCAGGTCAGCCTCTAAAATCACTATATTCTCATCGCGTTCCGCCAATTCAATTAATGTTTGGGCATAGACAGCCCGCATCTCTACTTTTTGTGTCATATTTTTCCTTTGCCGGTAGACGGTAGACAGCATAACAGGGGGCAGCGCAATAGGGATTACGCCCTGTATCATATTCTTGTCTACCGTCCACTGTTCTACTGTTAGACTATTTCGCCTCTTTCGAGCATGGCAATCGCTTGCTGCGCGGTTTCGTAATCGACCGGCATGTTGTGATTGCTTAACAGTCGTTCCGCGAAGAACGCGCCTTTCCCTTTGATGGTGTCGAGCACAATCATCGAGGGGCGGTATGCCTCTCGTTTTGCCCTTTCGATGGCGGTATTCATCTCAATAAAATCGTGTCCATCCACGCGTTGCACGAACCATCCAAAAGCGACCCACTTCGCGGTCAAATCCTCGATGTTCATCACTTCGTGGATATAGCCATCTATCTGCATCTTATTGTAATCGGTGAACGCGATGATATTATTCAGCCCGAACTGCGAGGCAGCCATCGCGGCTTCCCAAATCTGCCCCTCGTTGCTCTCGCCGTCACCGATGATGCAGTAGGTTTTGCTATCCACTTCGTCCAGCCGGTTCCCCAACGCGATGCCAATCGCCGCGGAGAGTCCTTGCCCCAACGAGCCGGTCGTCATATCGACGCCGGGGGTTCTGTTCATATCGCAATGACTGGGTAAGTTGGTATCCCCACGATTCAGTGTATGCAGCCAATCTTTGGGAAAGAAACCCTTGTCCGCGAGGATGCTGTAGAGCGCGGGACCCGCGTGTCCTTTGGACAAAACTAACCAATCGCGGTCTCTCTTTTTGGGAGCCGCCGCGTCCACATTCATGTGTTTGTAGTACAACAGTGTTAGCACCTCGATGATGGACATCGAGCCGCCGACGTGTCCCACTCCCAAATAGCCGATTTCATCAATCGTCAGTATCCTAATCTCTTTCGCTTTCTCTTTAAGCCATTTTATCTCTTGTTCTTCCATAAAGCTCCTTCGAGAAGTGATACGTGAGGCGTGATACGTGAGCGGCACCGCGCAACTTATGTATCTTCTTCACGTTTCACGTTTCACGTTACCCTTTCATCCCAGTGCTCGCGATGCCGGTGGTGATATATTGTTGCAGCAGCGCGAAAACTATGCTGATGGGCAACAGAGTCAAGACGGTCATCGCCAGAATATACTGCCACTGCACGTTAAGTTCACCCTGAAACGCGTTCAAGCCGACTTGCAGCGTGAATAGTTCCGACTTGCTCAACACAATCAACGGCCAGAGGAAGTCGTTCCACCGCCACATCACTGAGAATATCGTCAACACCGCGATGGCGGGCGCCGCCAAAGGCAGAATAATTTGCCAGTAGATGCGCCACTCACTCGCGCCGTCGATGCGCGCCGCGTCGAGCAGCTCATCCGGAATGGTGAGCATATATTGACGCAGCAAGAACACGCCGGTCGGCGTCGCCGCGCCGGGGATAATCAAGCCCCACAGACTGTTGACCCACCCTACCTTCGCGATCACCAAGAACGCGGGAATCAAAATCACCGAAACGGGCACCATCAGTGTACTGATCATAATCAGGAAAATCAGATCGCGCCCCGCGTATCTATATTTGCTCAAGCCGAACGCCGCCATGCTGTTGATTAACAACGTCACCAACGTCGCGCCGACGGTCACGACGACGGTATTGCGCAGATAAATCATAAAGGGGAATTTGTCGACCGCGCCGGTGTAATTATCGAAGCTGAAATGCACTGACCGCACCGGTTTTCGCTGTTCGATACGCACCTTGAGCGGCTCCATGTCGGGAGTATTCGGGTCGATCATGCGCGCCTCTAAGCCGACGCGCGAGATTTGCGCCATGCGCTGCACCGTACCATCCTCAAGCGTCACGTTGTACAACTCCAGCGGTTCATCATACCCCGCGATTTCGACAGTCTGCGTTTGGTAGGGCAAAAATGTGGGCGGGAATTCGTACAGCGCGTCGACCGACTTGAACGATGACATAATGAGCCACAGCACGGGACCAAACATCACGACCGTGCCCAAGCCCAGATAAAGATACGTCACCACATCCGCGAGGGTCATCCTGCGCCCACCTTGCCGCCGCATCAGAAAATCCATAATGTTGTTCATAGAATTCTACTCCTTATTATGTCTACGCCACGTCGCTCTCGCGCCCCAAATACAATTGCCCCACAGTTAGAAACATAAGCACGATTGCCAACACCAGCGACGCGGCAGCCGCCATGCCATACTGCCGATGCTCGAAGCCGGTGCGGAAGATGTATTGCACGATGTAGAGCGTCGCGGTGCCGGGACCGCCGTTAGTGAGCACGAACACCTGATCGAAGACCTGCACCGCGCGAATCAGCGATAGCACCAGAACCACGACCATCGTAGGCGTCAACAACGGCATGGTGACGTAAACGAAACTCTTCCAGCCCCCCGCGCCGTCGATCGCCGCGGCTTCGTACAGTTCAGCCGGAATCGATTGCAACCCCGCCAGTAAAATCAGCGTGTAGAACCCCATCTGCGCCCACGAACTGACGATGATCACCCAAAACCGCGCCCAGTTCGCTTGCAACAAAAAGGGTATTTTCTCCAAGCCGATGCCGACCAACACCGCGTTGAGCAAGCCGTATTGATGCTGCAAAATCCATTTCCAGATCAGCGCGACGACGACCGGCGAGAGTAATACCGGATAGAAGAAGATGCCGCGAAAGAAGGCGCGCCCTACCACCTTGCGATTCAACGCCAGCGCGGTGATGAGCGATAATAAAACCATCAACGTAACTTGTCCGATAACGAAAGTCGCAGTGTTAGAGACACCGCGCCAGAACAGGTCTTCGGAGCAGGATTGTATGTCCAGATAGTTCTCGCAGGTCAACAACTTCTGCAAATTCGCGGTACCGACGAACTCGCGGTTTTCTAGCAAGATAGAATCACCGGTAGTGAAACTGAAATAAAAGTTAAGCAACATCGGCAGCAAGATGAAAATGCCGAAAATCAGTAAGTTCGGCAACACGAAGATGTATCCCATACGCTTGATGCCCAGCAAACGCTGTAGAGGGATGAAGATGAGATCAATCGGGCTCATTATTGCGGAAAAAATTTTTGAGAAGAAAGCAGTAAATTTGGTTTCGTCCATATTCCCAACCCCCAGAATAGGTACGCGGCACTTGTAACCTGTGGTTTAAGTGCCGCGTACCATACTAACCTCGATTAAGTCGAGGAACTATTTACCTGTTACTCCGCGGTCGCCTCGTCTACGGTTTGTTGAATGCGCTCGACCGCTTCATCGATGGTCAACTCACCCACGATAACTTGGCTCAAGCGATCGCGAATCTCCGTGTTCAACACGAAGGTCTGCGGGTGATACTGCAACGCGTATGCCTCCGGCATGAACTTCGGAATCTGCCCCACGAAGGTGTTCAGCACTTCCTTGTTCGCGGGATAGTCCACACCTTTCTCCGCCAAACCGAGATGCCCCGGAATGAAGAGTGCTCGCGCGGAGAACTCACCCAATACCTCTTCTTCGGTGAGGTATTCTACCAGTTTAGTTACTTCTTCGGGGTACTCAGTCGAAGCAAACGCGCCCAAGACCGCGCCGCCGGGGATACCGGTGCAACCGCAGTCACCACAGGGGTTCGGCACCGCCGCCCAATCGAACGTATCGCCGATCAACTCCGCGAACTGCCCAACTTGCCAGC
>CAZSIG010000301.1:0-5351 GCA_964606195.1 uncultured Anaerolineales bacterium | reverse complement strand
ACAATGACGCTCTGGTTCGCGTTCAATTCCTCCGGCGCGACATCGTCCGCTGTCAAGAATATCTCCGCGTTGCCATGACACGCGGCGCAGTCCTCTGTGCGCGGGGTCGTCTTTTGAATGTTATGCACTGTGGTATATTTCCACGTCGGTATATTGTCAAATTCTGGTAACATATTCTCGCCATAATATTCGAAAGTATCAGGCACGATGGGAATATGACGTAACAATACATAATCCCACGGCCGCGTCTCGCTCTTGTTCGGATTGCGTCCAATCTTGAACGTCATCTGTGACTTATCGGTGGAGAAGTATGGTGTACCCTCCGCGTTCTTTTGAACGTGACAATTATAACAACTCTTGTACTCTCCCGCGGAGTGACAAACCTCACAAGCAACATTGCCATGATTTTGATGCGCGGTTAGTTCGCTTACCTCCGGCGCGGCTTCGGGGTGACAATCTAAACAGGTCATGGACGGCGGGTTATCGTAGCGGTGCGCGTACACCGTCCCATCACCATGTAACTCCGTGACATTGTGACAATCGAAACAGGTCATTCCCTGCTTCAGGTAATGCACATCACCTTTCACGCCCTCTTCCTTACCTTTATAGGCGTTGGCAATTCGCGAGCTATGACATGCGTCACAAGTTTGAGTCAACGGCGCGATCTTCTTGAACTGATGTCCGGAGACCAAGCCGCCACCGCTGAATGTCGGACGGCTCAAGTGACAATGACTACAATCGGTATGACAGGTCGCGCAGTGGTTATCAAAAGCCTCCTGCATCTCCGGGAGTTCGAAATTCGCGCCGCGAGCGGAAAGGATGGTGTAATAGCCGTTAAGCGTGTTATGCAAACCGCTCTCGTAATCAGCCAAAACCGCGTCGATAGTTTGATCATCTTCGGTTTTGAGGTCGTAGTCGTGGCAGATACAGGCTTTAACGGCATCGGGAGCGCGAACTACCCCCTCATGTGCCAATTCTTTCTCTGTGGTGCCGCCTACCCCGTTATGACAGGTAATACAGCCCTCTTCCGCGTGTACAGAACCCATGAATGCGTCGGCGTCGATGAACACCTTTTCCCATGCCTCCAACGGAGGCAACGGAGCTGCTCAACCCTCACCTTCCGCTTCTTCCGGTTCTGCCTCCTGTTCCACCGGCTCCGCGATCGCCATCAACGTTTCTTGATTAGTGTGACAATCGATACAGGTTTGATTCTGTTCCATCGTGATCGCTGCGTCAACCTGATGACAATTCTCGCAACTATCCACACCGCGTCCCTCATGCGCCGATGAGAAAGCCACCCGTTCGCCGAAGCCGTGACAGAGCAGGCAATCCTCGCGGTTCGTGTTGAGGTGCGGAATAGTCACCGCTTCGGCAGCTTCACCGGGTGTATGGCAGAGTTGGCAGGAAGCTGTTTCATAGGCGGTGTGATTTTCCGGAAATGGTACTTCGGAATCGAGCGCGTGACATTCCGTACATTCCGCGTAGCCCTCTGTCGGATGAGGCATGACGAGCATAGTAGCCAATTCGCTGGCGCGTTCTGCCTCGTAACCCAATGCCGCGAAATCGAGACGACCATCGGGCTGATGACAGTCACCGCACATCAGCGATTCGGACGCCGCCGCGACGGAGTGATTCGCCTCGAAAGCCATCACTTCCGTTACCGGCTCCCACTCACCGCTGTATTCCTGTCCGGACGCTTTCACGCCCGCTTCCACCGCTTTGTCCAAATCGCCAGTGACTTTATAAACGCCCTGTTTGATGTAAACTGGCTCCTCAGTTGCCGCGTCCATAGGTACAGTAACGCTAACTATCTTCCACGGTGTAATGCGCGCGGTCTCGTCAGCTATTGACCCCGCCGGCCACGGCGTCATCTCCACGTAGCCGTTCCACCAGAGATATTCTGGTATCAAGTTACTGCCCATCTCGTGCGTGGGACCGTACAGTCCCTTTGCCTCGTTGTAAACCGATTCCGTGTAATCGCGCGATAGCATGGTAGGCATGTTCGGATCCCGCGCAATCTCCGGAATGTGACAGGTTTGACACCCGACGCGCGCGTGTCGTTCGTTCAATATGTCCGCGTAATTCGCGAAGTGCGGCGTATCGGTGTGACAATCCTCACAAGCGATTCGGGCATCTGGCATATCCACCGCTTTGAGGTAGCCACTGCCCGCGATCTTGTGATCTTTTGACCAATGACAATCGATACATTGCAGTCCCGCCGCGATGTGTACATCGATATCCGCAGTACCAACGTCACCATGTTTGAAGTTCGGTCCCCCCGCCGCGTTCTTGTGACATCGATTACAGGTCTCGTTCGTGGGACTATTCGCATTGTGCACCACCGCCTGCATATCTATCCCCTCCGCGGGGACGAAATATGCTTTGCCATCTTCATCTTTCGCGACGGTGCGTTTGTAACCCGGTCCGTGACAGATCAAACAATCTATGTTGTTGTAATCCGCCTCTGTCAATTCCTCCACCAAATTAGGTTTTGCCCCTAACGATGGGTGACACTGAGCACAGCCACCTGGCAGTGCGGGTAATGATTCATCTTGTGGTTGTAGTATGCCCAACCAATTGATGCTCATTACCGAAGCCGGGGGCGCTCAGTAGGTGGACATCATGCCGTATAGCTTATTCGGCTCCGCGCCTTCCACGTAATAGGCTATCGACTGTTGTTGATAATGCACCGATTCCGCGACCTCGCGCCCCGCGTCTGGGTGACATTCCGCGCAAGTCTGCGGTCCCTCGTATTCGGATATAGCGACGTGCACGGTGCTCGCGGAGAGCGCCACCGCGTCGGGGGCAACGCTGTGACACAATTGACAAGTATCTAGCGCGTAGACTTCGTGTCCCGTCGAATAAGGGATTATTTTCTCCTCCCCGTGACACATGACGCAATTCTCGGCGCGTTCGGTCACGACAGTGTGAGCGATTTTATTCGGCGACAAACGCGGTTCGTCCATGAACTTGTGACACGAGGTACATTGATCGTTAGTCCAATTGACGTGATCATCTGGAAAGGGCACCATCTGTCCGGCATCGTGGCATAATCGACAGTCGCCCGCCGCGTTTTCGAACAAAGGGTGCGGTATCTGTGGCAAACCTCCCGCCATCTCCGGCGCCAACTCGCCCCACGCTGCCATTTGGTGACATTCGTAACAATTGTCGCCATAATGTGGCTCGCTCGGTGGATCGTGACATGGAGAACATTCGTGAGCCGTACTCTCTCCTGTAACATGACAATCGTTGCAGTCAAGCTCCGCGTGTTCGTTTTCCAGCGATACTGGATGAAAAGCCAGCCTATCCCAAGTAGGCGTAGGCGCGACTTTAGGAGATACGAACTGCGCCAAAAACACCAGAGCTATGACACAGAGGATCGTAGCTACAGATAATGCTAATCCAATCGCGATGACCACCCAGTGCGGCCATTTGGTTGTATCCATACTTTAATCTCTCCTCCTTTCCCTACCATAGCGCGGCAGGTACACCGCTCGTGACGATGATATAGCGCAAAAACATGCCCGCGATGACGATCCCCGCGCCGGAGCCTAATCCAGAAGCGAGTGAGTGACTGCCGACGCCGAACGCGTAGGCGTGGACGACGAAGGGATAAATCAACCCCGGCAACACTACTCCCGCCCAAAAGACTACGCTCAAAGGTCCCGTCAGAATATAGGCAGCGGACTGCGTCGCCGCGCCGCCCTGTCCCAAAGCAACTACCAATAACAACGCGATCAACGCGGCTTCTGTGCCTATCAGCACCATGTGCACGATGGGCATATAGTGAAATCGCCGCGCTACTCCGGGCAAAGCGATGGTAGCTGTCAAATCGATGGTCAACCCCATGCCGGTGGAGATCGCGGAGACCAGAAACAGAACAGGTAACAGGGGGATGGAGATACTCGGCAGTAGCGGTGTAGACCAAAAAGGAATGGCGGGGCCAACTGCGGATAGTAGCACGCCGGTGTAGATGCCGGTGCCAACCGCGAAGATAGCGCCGATTCCGGCTACCCAATGTTTAATGGCACGTAATGGCAGTTTGCCCAGAGCCGCGATGCGGTGCACAAAAACGTTCTGCCATATCTGCGGATAATTCTCCATCAACTCCAAAAATCCGTATATAAATCCTAGGGGTATAAAGATGCTCAAAATCCATACTCCCCAAGTCATCACGGAGCGAAAATGGGTGAACATATAGAATATTCGCCATGGCTCGCGCAAGCCCGCGCCCAATTCCAAAACGAGCAATAGGGTGCCCAGCGCTACTAAGGGACCGCTGACCGTAGCTCCCACCAGCGAGGTAGGACAATATTCATGTTTGTACTGCTCGCCCGTCCATTCCATGACCGCCGCGACGAAGAACGCGCCCGCGCCCAGCCCTCCTAAAAACAAATAAATAGATGGTAGCCAACCCCAAGCATCTTGCATAGTTACACCTCACTCAATCACATATATAAGTACCATCGGCTCTGTCCCAAATTCGGGATGTAGCGGTTTGGCGCGCCCTGAAGCGATGATCTTGCTCACTTCACTATCGGGATCATCGGTTCGCCCGAATATACGCGCCCCCATCACGCATGCATCAACGCAAGCGGGATTTCGATCTGCTAATACGTAATCCATACACAGCCAGCATTTTTCCGCCACTCCATGCTCTTCGTGATAAAACCGCGCATCATAGGGGCAAGCCACCACACAATAGCGACAGCCCACACACAGCTTGTCGTTGATCAACACCACGCCATCATCGCGAATGTAGGTCGCGTCGGTCGGGCAGACATGAGCACATGGTGGGTCAGCGCAATGTTGGCACTGCACCGTCAAATAACGCTGCTCCTCATCTTCACCGCGGCTCAGTACATGAATGTAACTGAGTCCCTCTTCTAACTCATTGCGTTCGGTGCAGGCATATTCACAAGCCCGACACCCCACGCATTTAGTAGTGTCGATGATTAACGCGTACTTGGCTTTGTGCTCAGCGCGGCGCGGCGCGGTGGCAACATTGGCTATGGCAGCGCCACCACTCGCGGCAGCCAGAGTGCCCCCAAGCAGAGCCGATTTCAGAAATGTGCGTCTTGAAACTGATGTCGATAACCCCTTCGTCTCTGTCTCATTCTCTTTACTCATTTGCGATAGAGTTACCTCCTTTCTTCAAATACTACAAAAGAAACCTATATACCCATTGACCGTATAAGTATACCATACAATGGAGTAACTTGTCAAGACCTCAATAGTATCATTATTCACAATACCTGGCGCGGCGCGGCGATTGTATAAGGCTTGCACTGTAATCCTATAGGACTTACGCAAAACCGCACTATAACTAACCGCAGAGAGCGCAGGGGACG
>CAZSIG010000300.1:0-5386 GCA_964606195.1 uncultured Anaerolineales bacterium | reverse complement strand
TTTGCCAATCCAGCCCGGTCATATCCCCCGTAACGCTGACTTGCTGCGCGGGAGGTGAGGCATGACCATCTTTCATCACACTGAACGTATGCGTCCCCGCCGCGAGATAGAGGGTATAGACGCCAGTGGCATCTGTGCGCACGTGTGTATAGTCGTAGTTATCAAGAAGTTCAGTGGACACTTCCGCGTCCGCCAGCGGCGCCCCCGCGACATCACGCACCGTACCCCGCACCGCGTAGGCGGGGATGTCGAAATCAACATTGGTTAGATTGCTGTCTACTACCATCACCTCGCGGTCTGACGGATCGGCATAGTCGTATATATCCACTTCGAGGCGATAGTTGCCGGGCACGACCGCGAAGGTATATGTGCCATCCTCTGTAGTATCGAGATATGCCCAGCCGCTGGCATCGAGGCGGTCTAGGTCAATGTTGGCACCCTGTATCGGCGTACCGTCGGCGCGGCGCACCGTTCCAGATATGACATACGGATAGGTTATATCTAAGTTGTGTACATCAGGTCCCACCGTCGCGGTTTGCGGCAGCCGCAGGGCGGCTTTGCCCGCGCCCCAATCCCAGTCGTAGTTGGCGGCGTAGACGTCATAAGTCCCCGCGTCCACGGTGAGGGTATAGTAACCATCGGCATTCGTATTGACATAGCTATGATGGCGATAGTAAGAGCATTTATCCACCGCCATCGCGTTCACTTCTATATCATCGACCGGCGCACCCTCCACCGTCACCCGCCCGTGGATGTGATACGCGGTGGGCAGATTGAAGATTACGTCGCTGGTGCCGGGCGCGACGATCTTATGTTTCGGTTCGGGCTTGCCGGTGTAAACTTCGAGATCGATGGTATCATTGGGAACGTCGAGCGCGTAGGTGCCATCGGCGTTCGTCGTCACGTAGTAGTTGCGCCAATCGCTGCACAATTCCCACGCCTCAACCTCTTTACCAACCGCGGGGCTGCCATCGCTGTTGAACACCGCGCCCGCGACAGTCTGGTTGAGCGGACGCAGATAGAAATCTACCCCACTAACATCGGGGGGAGTATGCACCCACACTTCATAGCGCCACCCGCTATCATAACCATCGGCTGAGGGGTATAAATCCTCGTTTCCTGCTCCCACTGTCGCGGTATAGTTGCCGCTGGCGTCAGTGGTGGCTGATGACAAGCCGCCAAAAATATGCACGCCCTCAAGCGGCTGATTGGTAACAGCATCGCGTACTGTACCGCGCACGAAATAGGGGCGCAAGAATTGGAAATCGACTCCCGTCTGATTTGGCGGTACGGTGATGGCGCGGTCGGACGGCGGGGCATGACCCGATTTATAGACGGAAATCTGGTAACTCCCCGCCGCCAGCTCATCCAGCAAATATTGCCCGTTCGCATCAGTGCTATCGGAATCGGAACTGGGACCGTCGGCAACCGAAACATAAGCGCTCTCAAGCGGATTACCCTGCCAATCGCGCACCGTGCCGGAGACGCTGTAGGGCTGCGCGAAGGTGAGGTCGATGCCTGATTGGTCGGGGGGCACAGAGACCGCGATGTTGGAAATATCCGGATACCCCTCTTTGGAAGCGCGGAGATGATAATCACCCGCGGCGAGCCCGCTCAGCGTATATTCACCATTCACATCGGAGTAGGCAGACTTAGAAACCGGATCATCGTAGCTTGTGCGCACATAAGCAGATTCTACCAAATTGCCCTGCCAATCGCGCACCGTGCCGGTGACAGTATAAGATCGCGGAAAGGTGAAATCCACGCCGGTTTGATTTGGGGGCACAGTTACATCTAACGGCGCGGCGTCGGGGTGCTCATCATGTGTGGCTTTGACGTGGTAGCTACCCGCGCCAAGCCCGATCAACGTATATCTGCCCTCTGTGTCAGTGTAATCTGTCACATAAACCGGATCGTTATAATCGGTGCTGACCCGCGCCGATTCGACCGGGTTGCCCTGCCAATCGCGCACCGTGCCGGTGACGGTATACGACTGCGGGAAAGTCAAATCTACTCCCGATTGGCTAGGCGGCACGGTTGACATTACGACATCGGCACTTACATAACCACTCTTGGTAGCTCCGATGTGATAGGTGCCCGCGCCAAGTCCGACCAGAGTATAGTTTCCCTCAGCATCTGTATAGTCAGAAGCGTAACTCGGGTCATCGTCATAGTCAGTAGCTACCTGCGCGGATTCTACCGGATTACCTTGCCAATCGCGTACTGTACCAGTAATAGTATACGACTGTGGGAAAGTCAAATCCACGCCCGATTGATTGGGAGGTACTGTTGCTACTACTTCATCAGAATCCGCGTAGCCATTTTGGGTTGCGATGATGTGATAGGTTCCCGCGCCAAGTCCGATTAGAGTATAGTTCCCCTCAGCATCTGTATAGTCAGAAGCATAAATCGGGTCATCGCTGGCGGTCGCAACGTTTGCTGAACCTACTGGGTTGTCCTGCCAATCGCGCACCGTGCCGGTGATGGTGTACGATTGTGGAAAGGTGAGAACAACTCCTGTCTGGGCAGGCGGCACCGTCACCGTGACCTCATCGGAGTCCGCGTAGCCGCTCTTGGTAGCCAAAAGGATATAGTCGCCCGCGGCAAGTCCGGTTAGCATAAACTCCCCGTTGACATCGGTGTAGTCGCTGGCGTAGGTCGGGTAAGGCCATTGGGTGGTAACTGACGCGGAATCCACCGGATTACCCTGCCAATCCCGCACTATCCCTGTGACGGTATAAGTCTGCTGCGGCGCTATCGCGGCAGGCTGCACCGCGTCGGGCTTCGCGGTCTCAAAAACTTTGGACTGCTCCAGTTCCGCTTGAGCATTTCGGCGCATTTCCTCTCGCGCTGTGGCGATTTCTGTAGCTCCGCCGCGCGTAATTTCTCGCACTAAAGGATGTGCGGCAAGGGGCTGCACTGCGCGCGCCTCGCCTATAACGCGAATGACATGCACATCTGGTACTAGGGTGAAGCGGAGAATCTCTCCTTGTTCTCGCGCGGCGTGTAAAAATTCTAACACCCCTTGCTGCTCTCGTTCCACCATCACGAAATCAGCGTCTGGCACGCGGAGCCAGACGAGCCATTCGGTCACGTGCGCTGATGATTGTATGGGGGATGCGGTGGAATTATCTAAAACCGGGGGCTGACCTTGCGCGACTACGACGGATAGAGATAGTACTAAGAACAGCCCTGTCAACAACAATAACGACTTGAGTTTCATCACATTATCTCCTCTCTTAATCGATAAATAAAGGACAAGTCTCAGCCGGATTACGCTGTGAGCTTGTCCGCATTCAAGTGGATAGCGATTGAATTCATCCTAAGTTGCATCCCTAATCACCTTCTTTCCTAATTACGCGATTTAGTATCTGAGCTCTCTTCTATCATTATATTGCCCCAATAAAATGTTGTCAATGGGAAAGTTGTACCAGTTGGCGGCGCGGAGAAGTTTAACACAAAACACCGCCCGATTTAAGTGCCGCGGGCGGTGTTTCGGTTCAATCATTGTAGTTAGGTGATCATTGAGGATAATTCTTTATGATTAGCGGTAAGTATCTGCGTTCGTAATCGCTGTAGAGGAATTCGCTCTTATTGTTGTAGAAGGAGACGTTGCCGACCTCATCTACCGCTTGCACAAAATATCCCACCGGCTCGGTTTCACTCTCCAGCGTCCCTTCCCAACGATAGTTACGCTCGTTGTACGCTAAATCTTCAGAGTCCCAACCTTCAGCAGTTAAATAAGTCACCACGACGCGGTGAATGCCCTTGTTGTAATTGCTGGTATTAGCCTCCAGATTATCCTGAACGTCTATGGAGAAGAAGGGATGACCACCGCGCATTGTACCTTCGACGATCCAAAAAGTGGGGGGCACAACGTCAGTAAGGACCGTTGAGTAATACACCACAAACTCCATCTGTTCGTAGAGGCGCTCAGTACCCTCTGTATGAGTACCCTTATATTGCGCGGGAACAATGAGTAGGGTCTCTAGTAGCTCGTTAGCTGTATTTGCGCGATTGATACCTGCTAACTGTGCCGGGTTCCAGGCTTGGACATTATACAGTGGTTCGGTATAGATCGCGGTATCGGTTATTGGAGGAGGGGCAATGACTGGGTTGAAATCAAGAACATCATTTGAACGGGCACTTTGCAGGAGAACGCCTCGCGCTAGATAGTGGTCTGTACGCGCTGAGGGATAATGATCTGCCAGGTCGATAACGCGCAATGGGAGCACAGGTTGATGCATCTCTGAGAATAGATTGTTATCAATGCGATGGTATTGACCATACTGTCTATTTTCGAGAATGAACTCGTTGGTGATGGTTAGGGTGTTAGAGATTAAGTCAGTTTCCGCGTTAAGCGCGGCAGGAACATAGCGCGGGGTGGTAGTTTGAGCAAGGAGATTATTCTGCGCGGTTTGTATCTGTACCATCGGTAACCCGTATAGTACCGCTTCGAGGGTTACTTTGTCATCGTAGTGCTTCCAGTTCTTGTGAGTCGTAAAGTATTTGAGTTTAGCCCACCGCAGGGCTCCGCCTATAGTATTCGGATCAGCACCGCGCTGGTGCAACAACTCTTTGGCGAAGAGCGCCATTAGTTGTTCAGAATAATCTATACCCTCTGACTCGCCATAGCCGAAACCGGTGTTACCGATGTAGGTTGTGCCTTTGTAATTAAACGCTTGGGCAAAATCGCGCCGCGCTACCGCGTCATCGCTGTTCTCATCAGGGACATTCAATCCAGAGTGGCATCCAACGGAGAATATCAGAATCCCATCCAGAATACCGGAAGCCGCGTCGTCCACCGCCGCGCTCTCGAAGTTACCCTCCGTAGGGTCTGCGGGTTGTGCCAGCCAGTGAGTGAAATGTCCGTTGAGTGAACTCAGTTCATAGCGTTCATTGACGATGGTTTCCATGTCTGATTTAGTCCAGGTATCACTGATATAATTCGGATGACCGGGATTAACCGTAATTCCACTAGCTGATAATGTGTTGCTGATCTTCTCCGCGCCATCGAGCAAAAAATCGTAACCGTAAACCAACGCGCTCGCGGCGGACAGATCTAGTGTATCGTGTCCTTGATTCAAGAAACCATCGATCATTCCCGCGATCTCTTCGGGCGTCTCTACCAACCGCCCGATCGCGTAATCCGGTAAATATCTCTCGAAGGGAATGAGTTGTCCACCGAAGGGGCGGAAATCGACGTAGAAATCGTCGGTGAGAATGTAAGAATCATACTCCTCCAGCGCGGCGAAAGTCGCGGAATTTTGGTTGATGCCCGTCGGACTCAAGCCGTACTCCCACTCATTCCATAGTTCGGTTAAATCTTGAGCGCGATAGAAAGGAATAATCTCGTCGCTTCCAATGACTACCACATATTTCAACG
>CAZSIG010000299.1:0-5388 GCA_964606195.1 uncultured Anaerolineales bacterium | reverse complement strand
GGCTTTCTCAAAGTACCAACCGCGCCGCCCAAACCTCCCGCAGGTTTGATTTTCCTGCCGAAATTTATCGTCCTACAACCATAACCATGCTGAGCAAGGTTACTTTGTGTGAACCTGCGGGAGGTTACCCGACTTTGAGAAAGCCCTATGTGCGGCAGCGGCTCTCATTAGCTCAATAATCTTATCATACTCGAAATTATCTACCAACTTCTCCAGCGCGATCGCGATGCGCTCATCATGATCGCGAATTTGATCGACGATACTCATAATCTGACTAAACTGACTGCGCACGGTAGCTTGTTCTAAATCGCGTAGCATTTCGAGCGTCAACGCGGTGAGCATTTCGGCGGTTAATCCCTCCCTAGTCATATCTACTTCTTCTCTACCTACTGTTACCGCTTCGGTAGTATCTTGGTAAACATAACGCACTCCTAGATGTTTACTCATCAACTCAAAAACCTCCGCGCTGCGAAACGGCTTGCGCAAAAAGTCATTATAACCCGCGGTGCGAAATCTGTCCATATCTTCATCAGGAGCACTCGCGGTCAAGGCGATGATGACTGGCACGAGGCGCGCTGGATCATCCTCACACGCGGCTCTGATACGCTCGGTCGCCTCGTAACCATCCATAATCGGCATCCGTATATCCATCCAAATCAGATGCGGATTCCACCCTTGCCAGACCGTGACCGCCTCTTGTCCGTTGCTCGCCTCGCGCAATTCAAAACCGAACGGATTAAGCATTTTGATAAGTAGCTGGCGGTTGCTCCTTTGATCATCGACGATCAAAATGCGATAGCGCGGTTGATCCGGCTCCAGAGCTACGACACGTCGCGCGGTCGGTCCGCTTCTCACCTCAGAAACACTTGCCAAACTGACTTCAATACTAAATTGAAAAGTAGTACCGCGCCCTAGTTCGCTCTGGACAGTGATCTGCCCCCCCATCGCCTCTACAAACTTACGACTGATAGGTAATCCAAGTCCGGTCCCCTCTTGCGCGGCTTGACCGGAACGCGTCTGTACAAAAGTCTCGAAGATATCATCCAGTTCATCGGGAGCTATTCCCGGTCCGGTATCCTCCACTTCAAAGATCAACTTCTTCAGAGGTGCGCGGTCTTTCGCTCTCACTCGAACAACAACGCCGCCCTCCGCCGTAAACTTGAGCGCGTTGTTGAGCAGGTTGATCAACACCTGACGCAACTTAACCTCATCGGTACGGACATACTGTGGCACGTCGGCATCGCGCATGAAGACTAGTTGCAATTGCTTGTCCGCGGCGCGTAGTCGCAGCAGATTATCCAGATCATCGAGTAACTGATGAAGGTCGAACGCCCTTTCGTTATAAGTCAAGCGTCCCGCTTCGATCTTGGATAAATCGAGCACCTGATTGATCATGGTCAACAGATGATCGCCGCTGCGAATGATGATTTCCAAATTCTCACGCGTTTCGTCGGTGACATTCGGCTCGTTCAACATGATTTGGGCAAAGCCCAGTATGGCATTCAGGGGAGTACGCAGTTCATGGCTCATGTTTGCCAAAAACGTACTCTTGGCGCGATTGGCGGCTTCGGCTTCGCGCTGTGCCTGCCGCGCCGCGGCGAACAGGCGCGCGTTCTCGATAGCGATGGCGGCTTGATTAGCGAAGATTTGCAGGTTCTGAGCATCCAACTCGTCATAAGCTCCTATCTCAGTACTATCTACTGCCAACACCCCGATGACGCGCTCTCCTGCCAACAGCGGCGCGCCTACCCAACTATGAGCAGGCGTCTCTTCTTGCCTTCTCTTCCAGCCCAGATCATATTGTAAGTCGATAATGACCAAAGGACGCTTATATTTGAATACTCGTATCGCGGGGTCTGCGCTTTCAAGTGAAACGCGATGTCCAACATATTTCTCGGTGAGTGCGCCCCCGCGAGAGAGGATAAGCTCGTCACCCTCTTGTAAGAAGATACTCGCGCCATCGTATTGCACCACCTTGCCGATCTGTTCTAGAATTTTGCTTAACACCGTGTCGCGGTCGAGGCTCTGATTGATAATCGTCGCTACCTCGCGCAAGCTCTCCGCTATGCGCCGCTGATGTTGTTCCGCGCTGAACAATTTGGCATTCTGAACCGCGAGCGCGACCTGATCAGCGAAAGCCGCAACTTGACGCGCGTGGTCCGCGGTGAAATAATTGGAACGATAGCTATCCACCGCCAGTATTCCGATGACGCGATCGCGCACAATCAGGGGTACCCCCAGCCAAGACTGAATTAGCTCATGTGCAGGTTCTCGAAAAGACGAATATTTCTCAGGCGCGTTAGGCAAATTATAAACCAATCTCTCTTGCACCACCACTGTATTGGGATTATCTCCCGGCACCGGCAAACGCGATCCCAACACCGCGTCGGGGTCTGGCCAACCCCGCCCGCCAACAATTTCAAGATAATCATCGCGCAGCAGTTGCACCGACGCGCTATCATAAGGAATCACACGCGCCAACTCCTGTAGGATTCGCTTGATCGCCTCGTCTTGATCGAGCGACGCTGCCACCGCGGCGCCAGCTTGCTGTAACGTCTCCGCCTCTTCAGCGCGGCGCTGTGCTTCATCGAACAGTCGCGCATTCTCGATCGCTATCGCGGCTTGCCGCGCGATGCCGATCAGAAAATTGAGGTCGGCGGGAGTGAAATATCCGACCTCAGCAACGCGCCATAGAGTAATAAAGCCAATGACTTCATCTCGGGCAATCAACGGAGCGCACATCAATGGATCACCCTTTTTATCCGTATCCGAGGTACCGGGAACGGTCAAAACGCGAGGATCCAATTTCGGCTCGTTGACAAGCTCCGCGATCCCCGTAGCGGCGACGTTGCCCGCTATACCCTGTCCAAGAGTAATCAGAAACGCTTTGGTCTGCGCGGTATGTTCACCAAGAGCGACAACACAGCGAAAATGCACATCGTCAGATTGGCGCAAGTATACGCCAATATCTTTGGCATTCAGCAGGTCTTTCGCCCGCGCCGCGATGCGCTCCAGCACCGTAGATAGCTCCAACGTCGCGGTGATCTCGCGTCCCATCTCCACCAGCGCGGTCATCTCATCGGCGCGGCGCTGCGCCTCTTCGAACAATCTGGCGTTCTCGATCGCCCCCGCGACCTGTCCCGCGACCGTCTCGCCTAATCTCATATCGGCGATTATGAATTTGCGATTGAGATCAGAGGCATCCAATCCTATTGTGCCAATAACCTGACCACGCGCGGTCAAAGGTAAAATCATAATATGCTGAATTCGGCGATTGTCTATGACAGCCGCGAGGTGTTCTACTACCAGGTTCATCTCAGGATTAGACAGAACGCCGGGTTTACGAGTCTCGATGACTCTGACCAATAGGGGATTATCTTTCAAAGGTATGGTCATCCCTACCGCGCTGGGAGTATCGGTTCTGGTGTGCTCTGCTACAACAGAGAGCGCGGTACGCTCTGGGTTGAGCAAAGCGATGCCACAGGTATCCACATCGAACAGTTCAACTAGTTCCTGCGCGATGTAATCCAGCATCTCCTGAAAATTGAGAATGGAGGATGCTATCAGGGCAACGCGGTTGAGCGTCGCCAACTGTGCAGCGCGGGTATCGGTTGCCTCTTTAGCCCATTGCAACGCCTTTGCCGCCTCTTTACGCGCGGTGATGTTCTCCTTGATGGCGATGAAATTGGTCATATGCCCCGCGCTGTCGTAGATGGGGGAGATCGTCGCCTGTTCCCAATAGAGCGTGCCATCTTTACGCCGATTGTGAAATTCTCCGCGCCATTCGCGCCCCGCCTTGATGGTTTCCCATAATTCTTGGTAGAACTCTTTGCTATGCTCGCCCGATTTAAGAATGCGCGGGTTCTTCCCCAGTGCTTCCGTCAGCGAGTAACCGGTCGTCTCCACGAACTTGGGATTGGCATACTCGATGATGCCATTTAGATCGGTGATGATCACGGTATTTGCGCTCTGCGCCACCGCTTGTGAAAGTTTGCGCAGTTCTACGTTCTGCGCGGACAGTTTTTGCTGAGATTCGCGCAGCGCCGTTTCGGTATGAACCCGTTCGGTGATGTCGTGTAGGATGAGCAAGCGTCCGGTGAGGCGCCCGCGTCGCGCATATACCGGCGCGATGAACAGGTCATAATGTCGTTTGGCTTCTCCATCTCCCAGCATAATTTGCCTGTGTGGTTTCCCCAGCCCATTCCGCGACAGGTTTATCGGCAAAGTGTTCTTTAGGGGTTGCCCAATTATCTCTTCCAAAGGCCGCGATACCAACCTCAGCGCGGTAGGGTTGATGTCCACGATACGCGAGTGCGTATCGAGCACGATCACCGCGTCGTTCATACTCTCCACAACTTTGGCGCGGGCTATCGGCACGACGTCGAGCAGGCGATAGCGAAATAAGCCCCAAGCTAACGCCAAGCCGGAGAAGCTGTAACTGATAGGAGTCAAATCTAAATTGGGAAACGGATTTAGTTCAGTGAGGTACAGAAAATTTCCGCCCCACGGAAAGAGCGCGCCGAGCAGTAACATGGCACTTTGCAGACGCTGCAACGATACTGAGAATAGGAAAGCGCGAAGGAGCAGAAACGCGCTTAATAACAACAACAGGTAATCGTACGCGACGTAGACCCAAAAGAACGTGCCATGTTCGAGGTCTAGCAAAGAGAATGAATTCGCGGTAGCGAGTTCGACGCGCGCCCAGATTAGCCCATGCGTCTCGTTCGTCCAGGCTAACAGCATCGCGGCGACGGGGATGATTGAGAGCAGCGTGAAGTTGCGGCGCGTCAGCCATTTCTCCTGTCCGGTGTGTTGGAGGGCGATGAACAGCATCGCGAGGGGCACGATGGTGATGCCAATGTACTCTAGTTTAGCCCAGAAAATCTTCGCTGGCAGGTTGGTGAAGCCGATCTCCAGCGCGTAGGCGAACGACCACTCGGCGGCGCCCAACATGAGCACCGTCAAGGCGGTCGCGCCGGTTGCCGGGCGCCGTCGCCAGGCGTACGCCGCAACCGCGCCCGCCACTAACGCGGATATAAAGAGGAGTAGCACATAAGAATTCAGTTGCCAGTACATAAATAGGTTGATTTTGCTGGTGGGCAAGGTGCGTCGCACCTTGCTCGGTGATGAATGTTAATGAGCACCAATGAACGCGGTGCAAAGACTTCCGAAGTTTCGGAAAACTTCGGAAGTCTAGACGTCGCGTTCACTTAGGTAGGACTTACGCAACTACGGGGTATTTTTACCGCCGAGCACGCGGGGAACGCAGTGTTTTTGCTGTAATTTGTACCATCTGAAAAATATGACCTTAAATGATAGGGTATGACCGTATATACTGGTGGCAAAATTATTCCTTTGAGAAAACTCCGCGTCCTCCGCGCTCTCTGC
>CAZSIG010000298.1:0-5440 GCA_964606195.1 uncultured Anaerolineales bacterium | reverse complement strand
GAGATTGTCCGGTACCCGCGCCATTCTCCCTGCGCCAATCTATTTTCGGAGTAGTCACTGCTTCTTCGTTAGAAAGAGTAAAAGAAAATGGAAGTATTACCCATCAGAATAAAAACCGCGCGAATAGTGTTCTATGGCTATGTCACCATTAGTGGCGCGGGAATGCTTTTACATTTTTTGCTTGCTTGGATTAATAACTTATCTGTTATCTGGATATATCAAGGGTTAATGTTCGTTATTATGATAGCAGGGCTATTGGCACTTCGCCAATTAGATCATTCCCTGTCCCAAGCTATGTGGCTCAATACCTGGATAGACACTATTTGTGTAGGGGGAATGGTTATCTATGTCTTAGAAGAAGCCACAACACAAACTCTTGCCATAGCTTATATGTTTCATGTTGCTATCTTAGCTTTGAGTTTAATCCTCGGATTCAAAGCTGCTACGCGGTACGCAACAGTAATAACGCTGTTTTTACTGTGTATTGGTATTTACTATGACAAACTAGGGGAAATATTGGGGTTCATCTTTTTGGCTTACGGTCTTGCCCTACCCGCGAAGTTGATAGAATTGATGATCGAGGAGAGCAAGGCTCAACTCCGCGAGATCAACGAGGAACTGCGCGCACACCGCGACCATCTCGACCAACTTGTACGGGAACGCACCGCCGATCTGGTGGAAGCCAACGCGCAGTTGCAGCAAGAGATCGCCGAACGTAAACAGGTGGAGAGCAAACTGCGCACTTCAGAAAGCGAATTGCGCGCCATATTCACCGCGATGCGCGATGTCGTGATTATGTTCGATAGGGAAGGGCACTATGTCAAAATCGCGCCCGCCTCACCACAGTTATTGTACAAGCCCGCCGACGAACTGTTGGGTAAAACGGTACATGAAATATTTGAGGCAGAAGTAGCGGATAGATTCTTAAAGGCGATTCACCTGAGCCTGAACAGCGCGGACGCGGTCAGCATCGAATATCCACTGGAGATACGCGGGGAGCAACTATGGTTTGATGCCCTGGTATCCCCCGCGGCGGAGGATACCGTAGTGCTAGTCGCGCGCGATATTACCTGGCGCAAGCGGATCGAGGAGGAATTACGCACCAGCCGCGCGCAACTAGCGATCATTGCCGACGGCTTGCCCGCGCTCATCACGCACATCTCCGCGAATTTGCAGTATTTGTACGTGAACCAGCACTACGCGAATTGGTACGGATACCGTAAAGAGGAACTGCCGGGCAAACGCGTTGCAGACGTGCTGGCGGAAGATGTATACCGAAATTTAGCCAAACACTACGAAACAGTGTTAGCGGGGCGCGAGGTCTCGTTCGAGAGTGATGTCCGCGATAAAGAGGGCAAACCGCGCATCATGAGGACTAATCTAGTGCCCCAGTTCGACGAAAAAGGGGCGGTGAGCGCGTTTTTCGCCATGACCCAGGATATTACCGACCGCAAACGGGCAGAACAAGAGCTACAAGAGAGCGAAGCGCGTTTTCGCGCCATCTTCGAATGGGCGCCCATCGGAATATCGCTCGCGAATAAAGAGGGGCAATATATCCGCACGAACCCCGCGTTGCAAGAGCTACTCGGCTACAGCGCGTCCGAACTGCGGGAAATGGGTTTCATCGACATCACTCACGCCAACGACGCAACGACGAAAACTGAGTTGTACCACAAGATGATGGCGGGAGAGCGGGAGCACTTTCGCCTGGAGACGCGGTACGTGCGCAAGAATGGCAACGTGGTTTGGGTTGATCTAAGCGTCTCTCTCGTGCGGGACGCTGCGGGCGAGCCGCTCTTCACCTTTGGCATGGTAGAGGACATCACTGAACGCAAACGCGCCATCGACCAGATGGAACACCGCGTGGCATTCGAGACTATCATTACCCTCATTTCAACGGAGTTCATCAACCTGAAGCCGGAGGAGATTGACACCGGTATTCACAACGCGCTGCAAACTGTCGGCAGGTTCGCCAGTTTCGACCGCGGTTACATCGTGCAGTTCTCCGACAGTGGCGAAGAGATGAACGTCACTTATGAGTGGTGCGCGGAGGGGGTTGAGGGTATAAGCTATAATCTACAAAATATTTCGGTGGATACCTGGCCGGAATGGTTTGAAACGCTTGATAATACCCAAGGCTTGTATATTCCTCATATCGATGTCTTATCCCCCACCGCGAGTGCCGAGCGGGAGTTTTTAGAGAAATACGACATCAATTCCCTCGTCGCGGTGCCGCTCCTATATCGGGGGAAACTTGGAGGGGTCTTAGCCTTCACCGCGACGCGCGAAGATGTGATTTGGGAAGAGGAAGATATCGCCCTGTTGCATGTTTTGGGGCAGACCATCACGAACGCGCTGGAGCGCAAGGCAGTTGAGATAGCGCTGCGCGAGAGCGAAGAGCGGTATCGAATAATCTCCGAACTTACGTCCGATTTCGCTTATGCCTTCCACTTGAAACCGAATGTAAAACCCGATTTGAAATGGATGACCGCGGCTTTTACCTACGTCACCGGGTACACTCCCGAAGAGGCGGAACAGCGCGGCTGGGCTAATCTCATTCACCCCGACGACCGCGCCGCTACGCTGAAGCGGTTCCAAACCTCTTTTTTCAGCCAATCAGAGATGCGCGAATTCCGCATCGTTACCAAGAGCGGCGGAATACGATGGTTGCAGGTCTATAGTCGTCCCGAACGAGACGAAACTAATAAATATATACGGCGGCTCGTCGGCGCGGCGAAGGATGTGACTGAGCGTAAACTGGCGGAACAGGCGTTAAAACAGCGCAACCGCGAGCTGGCGGAACTGAACATCATTATCAGTTCAATTACCTCTACCTTAGCTCTGGAGCAAGTCTTGCAGCGTATTGTGACAGCTACTCCGAAGTTCTTCTCCGCGTCGACCAACGCGATGATTCAGATATTGGGCGAGACAGATGACTTATACACTAAGACTGCTTCCACACACGCCACTCCCGCTAAACGATTGAAAGTTTTTCGCGCCGGAGAGAGAATCGTTGAAATGGCGATTCAGGAACGATGCACGATTAACGTGCCAAATCTGTTGGATGATCCACACTACGTACACGAATCGACTACTCCGACTTATCGTTCTCTGCTGGTCTCGCCGCTCATCTTTCGCGACCAAGTACTAGGGACATTGTCCATCAACGCCATGAACGTCGGCGCATTCAGCGCGGAGGATGAGAAGATGCTGAGTTTGTTAGCAGGGTACGCCGCCGTCGCGGTGCAAAACGCCAAATTGTTCGAGCAGACGCGCCGCGACGCTGAAACTAAAACTGTGTTATTGAAAGAGGTTAATCACCGCGTTAAGAATAATCTGGGAGCCATCATCGGCTTACTCTACGCAGCGAGAAAGCATAGTTCAGTGAAGGAGCAAGAGGCGCAGCGCCACATCTTTGATGATTTGATCGGACGCATACAGGGCCTCGCGGCGGTGCACAGACTGTTATCTGCGTCTGAATGGTCTCCTATTCCTTTGAGCAAAGTAGTCAGCCAAGTCACGCAGTCGCTCCTAAGCATGACTCCCTCAGATAAGCGCATCCTTTTGGACGTAGCCTCTTCCCCCATCCTCGTCGATTCCAAGCAAGCCAATAGTCTGGCTCTAGTGATTAACGAACTGGTGACGAACACCACCAAGTACGCGGCTTCCGAGCGCGCCGTAGTGCATATCAATGCCAACGCCACTATACAAGATGATTTCGTCTGTTTCGAGTTTCGCGACGATGGCCCGGGGTACCCGGAGGATGTGATTAGTTTCGAACGGCATAATGTGGGCTGTTACCTGATTAAAAATATCACGGAACAGCAATTACAAGGGGATGTATCACTCCATAACGACAACGGCGCGGTGACTACGATCCGCTTCAAAGCCGCAGATGATTCCGCGACAAAAGCCAAATTTCCCGCGAGACTAGCAAATTAAAACGAGTGTATAACTCCGCGTTCTCTGCGGCTCGGCGGTAAAATAAATCTGGGGCTTTTGGATTTCGCGTCGTCAAAAGAAGAAATCTGCCATTGATTGCACGGGACTGCTTCAGTTGAATTTGATAACCACGTAGGCATGTTCATTGACAATTATTGATGGCTCTTGACCCTGAGTGTCTAAGGATCGCGAATTAAATAACTTACTCACTTGGCGCGGTCAGCGCAGGCGTAAAGCCTGCGGCTACATTGTAGGCGCACCCTTTATGGGTGCGCTTAAGCGGCAATGAACGCGTATGAAGACTATTAACGAACCATCCTAGCGCGAGCCAGACCAGAACCGCGCAAGTTATTTAATTCTCATTCCTAAGTATTATGTACACTCTATAAAAGCGACTTAATTACGCCCTACATGGCTCTCAGCCCCCGTCCCCGGGGGCGTTATGAAATAGGGCGCGGCTTTTGCCGCCACCGCCCCCGCGACGGGGGCTTAGAGCGAAGTTAAAGCACGCTCATCGTAGCCCGAACATAACAGTTAGACAGCAAGGGGCTCTTGACCGCGTATAGACTTCCGAAGTTTTCCGTTCCGAAACTTCGGAAGTCTGCCGATTGCACAAATTAACACAAAACGGCAAAAATAAGTGCAATTCGTGAAATTAGTGGCAAATAATCATTAAATCGAAAGAGGATAAGGATATAATCATGCTAAGAGAAGAAATTCGCGTGCTAATTGTTGAGGACGATTTCCTGGTCCGCGAAATGATTCGAGGAATATTGGATGATTTGAATTACGTCGTCGCGGGCGAAGCTGAAAATGGTCAACGCGCCATCGAGATGACACAAACGCTCAAACCGGATGTCATTCTCATGGATATAGAGATGCCCGACACAGATGGAATTCAAGCCACCGAGTGGATTTATGAGAATTGCCCCACTCCGGTGGTTGTTCTCACCGCCTACGAAACGGAAGAGTTGATCGAACGAGTCAGTGCGTCAGGCGCGGGGGCTTATCTGGTCAAACCCCCTAACGCGCGAGAGGTAGAACGTACCATCACCATCGCGATAGCGCGTTTCAATGATATAATGGAGCTGCGCCGCCTTAACGGAGAACTACAAAAGCGTAACGCGGCATTACAAGAGGCTTTGGATACGATAAAAACCTTAAGCGGCTTAGTGCCGATCTGCGCGTGGTGTGGAAAAAGGATTCGCGACGAAAATAACGAATGGCAGTCTGTTGATGTGTATATTTCAGAGCACACCGATGCGCAATTCACGCACGGTATGTGCCCAGATTGTGAGGCTGAAATGATGGGTAAAATGCCGAAGAAAAAGAGAAAATAATGCGCGGGGGAATGTGTCGTCCGCCGCACTGAAATTGATGCGCGCGATGGGTTACGCGCCTACCGCGTAGGATGTGGTAGGTTTGCGACCTATCACTGTTATGCGATATAATTGCCCGTCACTTGGTAAGTGACGGGCAACTTAACTCTATAGCGTAC
>CAZSIG010000297.1:0-5445 GCA_964606195.1 uncultured Anaerolineales bacterium | reverse complement strand
ACGACCATTTATGCTAGTAAAAAAGATTTTCTTTTGGCTTTTCTCCGCGTCCTCAACGCTCTCTGAGGTGAGTTGTAACACGGTTCGCGTGAATCCTAAACTGAAAAGCTGAAAGCTGACGGCTAACTGCTTACATCGGGCGCAGAGAATGTCGCGAGAACTCTCTGCGCCCTTTGCAATCTGGGCAGTAAAAGGCTAAAATAACGGAGGTAAAAAACAATGGCGCGATTTTCTAAGGTTATTTCGACTATCGATTCCCACACCGCGGGTGAGTCTACCCGCTTAGTGACGAGCGGCTTACCGCCGATACGCGGCGCGACGATGGCGGAGAAGTTGGCTTTCGCTGCGGAACATCTGGCTTGGGCGCCCGGTTTTCTGATGCTAGAGCCGCGCGGGCACAAAGATATGTTCGGCGCGGTGCTGACCGCGCCCTGCTCCGCCGACGCGGACATCGGCGTGCTGTTCATGGATAACCAAGGCTACGAGCCGATGTGCGGGCACGGCGTCATCGGCGTAGTGATCAGCTTGCTGGAAACCGGCATGTTCGAGACCGACGAGCCGGAGACGCGCCTCACACTCGACACCGCCGCCGGGCTAGTCCGCGCCACAGCGCGCATTGAGGATGGCGCGGTGCTGGAGGTCACTTTCGAGAATGTACCCGCGTTCGTCTTGCGCCAAGACGTGACTATCGCGGTGCCAGAAACCGGCAATCTCCTCGTGGATATAGCTTTCGGTGGCAACTTCTTCGTGCTGGTCAACGCCGCGCAGTTGGACATCAAACTTGTGCCGACGAACGCGGCGCGATTGGCGAGTTTGGGGATGCGCATTTTGGCGGCTGCCAACGCGCAGATCGCGATTCGTCACCCCGAATTACCGCACATTGACAAAGCTATCGATATGCGGTTTTACGTGAAGCCGGGGTACACTGGCGCGGACAGCCGCAACGTAGTCATTCTGGGCGACCATATGGTAGACCGTTCGCCGTGCGGCACCGGCACCTGCGCGGAGATGGCGCTGCGCTACGCGCAGGGCAAGTTACAGCTTGGTGAGCCGTTTGTGACAGAGAGCATCATCGGTACGCGGTTTAAGGGTGAGCTTATAGCCGAAACACGCGTGGGCGACGGCGCGAATAGTTTCCCCGCAGTGCGTTCGCGCATCACCGGCAGCGCGTACATCACCGGCTTGCAGCAGTTCGTGTTGCAGCCGCGTGACCCGTTCCCGCAGGGCTTCGCGCTTACGGAATGTGAGGCGTGAAGACGTGAGACGTGAAAACGTGAAGCGTGAAGCGTGGATGTAACGCTTCACGCTTCACGGAGCATAATGAAATTTTGGCGATGAACCTAGCTACCTGACAGTTTGCTGTCTCACGCCGCGCTCCCCGTGAGTGAACTCACGGTTGCTATGAGAAACGCGCTGAAGCGCGTTATGCCGAACATGCTTCAGCATGTTTCCTATAGCCGCGCCGAGTTCACTCGGCGAACAGCAGTGCGAGCCGAAGTGGGAATTTGAAAGTGTCAGGTAGCTAGGCGATGAATTAGATTTTGTATTCTACTAGGACTTACGCAACTGCACAGTAAATCTGCGCGATCAGTTCACAAATGACATCTAATGAGCGATAATGAACGCGGTACAAAGACTTCCGAAGTCTTGAAGACTTCGGAAGTCTGAGATTTGCGTAGTCCTATCTACTAAACTACACCATGTTGCACCGTATTTGGGTAATTTTGCACAAAGAGTATATCCACGTCAGCCGCGCCCCGCGCACGCTATTCCTCGTCATCATGTCCCCAACGTTCATGCTAATTATGCTCTCTTATCTATTTACTCTCGACTTCAACCGCTTCGTCGTCTCGATATTCGATCAGGATAAAACCCCACTGTCGCGGCAGTATATCACCGCGCTGTCCAGCGATGACACCGTGCAGTTCGCGTATTACCTTGACAATCACGCCCTCATTGACGAACTACTACTGACGAATAAAACTCGCGGCGCGGTGGTTATTCCGCCGGGGTTCGGCGATGAGCTGGCGAATCACGCAGGCGCGCCGGTGCAGGTGATTCTGGACGGCACGAATCCCAATCTGGCGCGGCAGTTGCTGGGGCAACTGACCGCGCGCACACAGCTTTTCGCGGCGAATCATGCGGCACTAGCCCCTCATTTCGGCATAGATATCCGCACACGCGTTTTCTATAACCCGAACGTCAACGCGCGGCAGAGCATGGTGCCCGGCTTAATCGCGGTGGTGATGTGTATGCCAATTTTCTCCATGACAACCGCGCTGGCGCGCGAGAAGGAATTGGGCACTTTCGAGAGTCTGGTCGCGACGCCGCTGCGCGGTTTGGAATTGTTATTGGGTAAGTTGCTGTTTTACACTTTGAGCGGGCTAATCAGCGCGCTGCTGGCAGTCGCCATCGCGGTGTTCTGGTTCGATGTGTCATTTCGCGGCAATCTGTTCTTGTTTATGCTGCTAACTATAGTTTATTTGTGGGCAGCGTTGGGCATGAGTCTGCTGTTAGCCAATTTTCTTGATAGCCAGCAAGCCGCGACGACGGTCGTTTTTATCCTCTTCTTCGTTCCCGGCTTCTTTCTGACCGGCTTGTTCGACCCGATTGTGACGACCTCGTGGAGCGCGGCATTGAAGAGCTATATACTTCCTACGACGCACTACGTCGCGATTATTCGAGGTATCTTTCTCAAAGGCGTTGGCTGGCGCGAGTTGATACATCCGATTAAATGGTTATTGAGCATCGGCGCGGTGTGCGTGAGTATGAGTTTGATGTTGTTTAAGAAGCGGATGTGATCGAATAAGAGAACGCGTATTTTTTGCTAATTCGCGATTTTGTGGTATTCTTGTATTGCAATTGTGTTAATGTCCATGAACGCCGAGTTAATTCAGGTTGAATTCGAGGAACAGCTTGACGATGTGCGCGAGATATTTCGCGAATACGCGGACTGGCTGGGCTTTGACCTCAGTTTTCAGGATTTCGAGCGCGAACTCGCGGAGTTACCGGGTGAGTACGCGCCACCCGATGGCTGTTTGCTCTTAGCGGTGGACGAGGCGCGCGTAGCCGGATGTGTGGCGCTGCGGAGGATTGATGATGATACTTGCGAGATGAAACGCCTATACGTGCGCCCGGAGTTTCGCGGGAAGGGTATCGGTAAAAAGCTGGCAGTGGCGATCATCGCGCAGGCGCGAAGCATGGGGTACGCGGCGATGCGTCTGGATACCATCCCTTTTATGACGGGAGCGATTGCGCTCTATCGCGACTTGGGGTTTCGAGAGATCGAGCCTTATCGATATAATCCGATTGCAGGCGCGATGTTCATGGAGCTTAAGCTAAATGCCCAATAGCAATTTAACCACTATAGGCACAAAGAACACTAAGTCTTTCTGTCAATAATCTTCATACGCGGTTAAAGATTGTCATTCGAAGCAGGAGTAACCTTAGTGCTCTTCGTGTCCTTTGTGGTTGAATAGTTAAGAAGTATAATGAGTACTATAATACCTCGGAGGTACAAAGAGCAAAATGAAAAATCTAACCAGAACATTGCTGGTGATCGGTGGTACACTTTGCGTGACAGTGGGAGTTTTGGGCATGTTCGTGCCCTTGTTACCGACCACTCCCCTTCTACTTTTAGCTGCCATTTGCTACGCGCGTAGCTCACCGCGTTTCTACAATTGGCTAATGACTAATCGCTGGTGTGGAGAATATATCAGAAACTACCGCGCCGGTCGGGGCATACCGCGTAAGCAAAAGGTACTCACAATTTTGTTACTATGGTTAACCATCGGCTATGCGGTCTGGTTTGTCGTATCATTATGGTGGGTCAGACTCATTCTGGGAGGGATCGCTGTCGGCGTTACGTTGCATCTGATAATGATAAAGACGCTCAAGCCGGAGGACCGGAAGCCTATCTGGAACCAAGAATACGCCGCGTCAAAGGAACCCGGTTGCCCCCCATCGCGGTAGAGGTAAAGCCCTATTTGTCAGGTGACTAAAAAACAAAACATAAATTATAGAACTTACGCAACTTCGGGGTATTTTTACCGCCGAGCACGCGGAGAGCGCAGATTTTTTTATATCATTTTGACCACCTAAAAAACATGACTTTTAATGAGCGTGTATGAACGCGTATGCGGGGTGCAAAACAATAATTTGGGCAAAGCTCCGCGTTCGTCGTTTATCCCCGTACGGGGACGCTCTCTGCGGTTAATTACTACATGGTTTGCGTAAGCCCTACATAAGTTAAAAATTCGCGACGAAGAGATATTGAATCTGTGTTTATCTGTGAAAATCAGTGTCCTATTATAGGTTTTCAAAAGGAGGTACTATTATGGCGATAGAAGAAGGAAATGGTGCTGTAGCAGAGGAGCGATTCGACGCGGCTGCGGCGGTGGAATCGCTCAAAAGTGAAATGGCTGATGTACAAGAAAGTGCGTTGTTGGGGGACGTGCGCGATAGGATGACCGCATTGAACTCAAGAGTGGTGAACCTGCCGATGGCAGTTCAGAAGTTGCGCGGGCGGGGATATGTATATGGACGCGGTTGGGAAGATAAGGTGCAGTCGCTGACCGCGCGGTGGCAGGAAGCACGCCCGCGCGTCGAACAAGAGATGCAACACTATCGAAAGAACTTGCAGATAGAATCTGACTCGGTCGCGGCACGAGTAAACAGATTGTTCGACAGATCTTCCGAGACACAGGTAAAGCTAGTGGAGGGTGATGTCGAGGCTTTTGAAGCTAAAGTGGAAGCCACTAAAAATTCTCTGCGCGAGATGTTCGATGATATCGAAAGTGAAGTGAGCAATTTAGAAAACAAATTGCGACATTACGAAAGAATATACGAACGCATTGACACCGCGACGTTCCAACTGCTGGCAGGCGAAGTGCCGGTCGACATGGTTGAGGGACGGCTGATGCGCGATGAAAAAGAGGGTTACAAGGGATATTTGTTCCTAACGAACCAACGAGTGATTTTCGAGCAGGATGAGGAAATCGCCACGAAGAAGGTATTATTCATCGCGACGAAGAAAGAGAAGGTGCAGAAAGTGCTGTTGGAAGAGCCGGTCGGACGCGTCGAAAAGATGGAAGATAGCGAAAAGGGCGGCTTCATCGGTATAGGAAAAAAGGATTTTCTGGAATTGTTTTTCAGCAGTGACGCGGCGCGATCGCGGGTGTTGTTCCACCTTAAAGGTGATTCGGAAAAATGGCGCGGTCTCTTCCAGCGCGTTATCAGCGGGGATTTCGACCATGAGATGATCGCGGAGGCAGCGGAGACACTTGCGGAGGAGAAAGCACAAGTGGCGAATGTGCCCACCGTGTGTCCCAACTGCGGCGGACCGCTCGAGCAAAATATCGCGCGGGGGGTGCAGAGCATCACTTGTGATTACTGTGGGAATGTGATTCGAATCGGTTAAGGAACAGAGTTGTTCCCAAATAAGGT
>CAZSIG010000296.1:0-5448 GCA_964606195.1 uncultured Anaerolineales bacterium | reverse complement strand
CGTCCTCGGCGCCCTCTGCGGTGAATTATAGTGCGGTTTTGCGTAAGTCCTATTTTATTTGCTGATTTGTCCAATTTGCTCACTGTGTCTATTTACCACCGCGTAGGTGCGCGGATTTCCCCTGCATATCTGGAGGCGCGGGGACGCCTAGCAAGTCCAGAATAGTCGGCGCGATGTCCATCAGATGTGCGCCTTCGACGCGGTTTCGCCGGTCGCTGCGCGGGTCGTACAGGATAAACATGCCATCTTGCGCGTGGTTCGCGTCGTCGGGGCCGGTATCGTTTTCCAGAATATGAATTTGGTCAAGGCCGACGCTGCCCACCGACCGCCAATAGAGATCGCCGAAGTAGACGAGCAGGTCGGGCGGGATATTGTGTACCTCTTGGTATATCTCGTGGGGTTTGAAAGTGCGCGAGTTTATCGGCTGTCCTTGATCATCGGGAATAGCTTTTAACTTTTCCGCCAGCATATCGCGCTCTCGTTCATATTCGGACTGCGGGATGATCCCCTGCGGTTCACGCCCCGCGACGTTCAAGAAGATGCGGCCATAATAACCACCCGCGCCCCAAGCCTTCGTTCTGCTCCAATCTATTTCCACTTTGTCCAAAGGCAAAATCTTGCGCGGTTTCTCTTTCAGCGTCAAATATCCCTCTTGAACCAGCCATTCATTGAGGCATATTCCCCCGTCCATCTTCTTCACTCCGTGATCGGAAGCGACTATTACCGCGGTGTCATCATCTATCAACGCTAACAGGGTGCCGATCTCGCGGTCGATGACTTTGTAATAGTTCGCGATGGAGTCTTCAAACGGATTGCCCGGCTCGTGCTTACGGTGTGTAACGTCGTGATATTTCCAGAAGCCGTGATGCAAGCGATCCACGCCCATCTCCACGAACATGAAGAAGTCCCACGGTTTATGCTGCACGAAATGGCGAATCAGGCGAAAGCGTTTCTCGGTCATCTCGTGGATCTGTCCCAGTAGCCAGGCTTTATCCTCTGTGCGAAAGTTATGTACATCGATCATATATTCGCCGACCACCGCGTTGACCTCATCGCGCAGTTCTGCAGGGTATACGTAGTTGCTTCGCGTGCTGGGGGTCAAAAATCCGCTGACCATGATACCGTTCAGCGGTCTGATGGGATAGGTTTGAGGGACGCCGACGACGATGGAACGTTTGCCCGCGCGGCTTAGAATATCCCATACGCGCGCCTCGCGCACCGCGTTGCTCGTAGCGATTCGCATTTTATCGTAACTGTAATCGACGCGATTGCGAAAGCCGTAGAACCCCAACTGTCCGGGGTCTTTGCTGCTGAGCATCGAAGTCCACGCGGGAACGGTGATCGCGGGGATTGAACTGGTCAGATTGCCCCACGTTCCGTTATCCATGAGCCATTTGAGATTGGGCAGTTCATCGCGCCATTGTTCGAATACTAGGCGCGGGCCCGCACAATCCAAACCGATAACCAACACTTTGGGATCGTTATTTTTTAACATTTTAGATTAACTCCTGTTGCGTGAAATTTAAGGAGTAAAACGTGATATGATTTCAGGATTTACGCAGACTACGTAGTGATTAACCGCCGAGAACGCCGCGGACGCGGAGAAGATTAAGAAGAGAATTTATTAACGCTCGTACGCGGTCACAAGTCTTCATTAAAAAGCATATTCACGGTGCGCTTAAAGATCATTCGGAAAACTTCGCGCTCTCCGCGCTCTCGGCAGTAAATCTTTTTGAATCTACGTAAGTACTGATGCTTTAATAAGCGAAGAGGGACGATAGCTACGCTTTCGCCCCTCATTCGTCAATTTCTAGTTTCAGTGGATGGGGGGGGCGTGTTGAATTCGCGATAGTTAGCCCCACCCCGCCCCTTTCTACGCTTCTTCAGCTTCTTTCTTGATCTCTTCGATGATGGTTTCCATTATATGGCGCGGTACCTCTTCATAGTGCGCGAATTCCGTTGTGAATAGACCGCGTCCCTGTGTCAGTGAGCGTAAATCGGTCGCGTAGCGCTGCATCTCTCCCAGCGGCGCTTGGGCGGTAATGATGGCGTTGCCACGCCTTTGGTCAGTACCTTGTACGCGCCCGCGCCGGTTGGAGAGGTCCCCCATCACGTCGCCCATGAATTGCTCGGGTACGGTTACTTCTACGTTCATGATTGGCTCCAGTAGAATTGGATCTGCCGCCGTCACTCCTCGCTTGTAAGCCAACGACGCGGCGGTGCGGAATGCCATATCGGAAGAGTCGACCGAGTGATACGAACCATCATACAATGTCGCTTTCAGGTCTACGGTCTCAAAACCCGCTAACACGCCTTTTTTCAGTGCATCGACCATCCCCTTTTCCACCGCGGGGATGTAGTTTTTGGGCACTGCGCCACCAAAGATCTCATTTTCGAACTCAAAACCGCTGCCGCGCGGTAACGGCTCGAAGCGAATCCATACATCACCATATTGGCCATGTCCACCACTTTGTTTTTTGTGCTTGCCTTGAACTTCCACCGACCTTTTAATGGTCTCTTTGTAAGGCACTTTGGGAATATCTGTGATGATGTCCACTCCGAACTTGCTGTTCAACCGCCGCGTCGCGATGTCGATGTGCGATTGCCCCATTCCATCCAAAATTGTCTCTGAAGTGCTGCTCTCGCGGCGAACCGAAAGAGTGGGGTCTTCTTCCACCAGACGGTTCAATGCTGGTCCAAGTTTATCTAAATCGGTCTTGGTCTTGGGCGTGATCGCTACACTATATACCGGATTGGGGAAGGTGATACCCGGTAATTCTAGCGGGGTCCCTTTTTCGCAAAGGGTATCACCCGTCACGGTATCTTCTAATTTGGGGATTACGCCAATATCTCCCGCTTTGACGGTCTCAATCGGATTCTGATCTTTGCCGCGTAACATAAAAATCTGCCCGACGCGTTCCTCTTCGTCACTGCGCGGGTTGAACGGGCGAACATCGGTGGTCATGGTTCCGGAATAGACGCGGAAATAACTCAACTTGCCAACGTAAGGATCGGCGAAGGTCTTGAAGACGAGGGCAGCCAATGGCCCCTGTGGATCTGTTTCCAGAGTGATTTCCTCATTGGCCTTAAGGTCTTTAGCTTCGGCTGGAGGAACCTCCGCGGGCGATGGCATGTATTCGATGATCATATTCATCAATGATTTAATGCCTATATTCTCGGTCGCGGAGCCGCACAATACGGGAATGATCGTCTCCTGTTGGATACCCTTCTTCAAGCCGGTTATGATCTCCTCCGAGGTCAAGGTCTCCCCTTCCAGATACTTCAGTATTAGATCATCGTCCGTCTCTGCCGCGGCTTCGACCAACGCGACGCGGGCTTCCTCGACGGCAGCACTCATATCGGCGGGAATGTCGGTTGCTTTTCCTTCGCTGTCGATATAGGCTTTCTGACTTACCAGGTCTACTACCCCTTTGAACTCAGCCTGGCTGCCAATCGGCAACTGGAATGGTACTGCTGTCACCTCGAACTTCTCTTTTATGTTAGTTATCGCGCGCTGAAGATTGGCGTTGTCGCGGTTCATCTTATTGACGAAGATCAGGCGCGGTAGCTTCTTCTCATCCGCGTACTGCCACATCAACTCTGTGCCCACTTCTACACCGCTGACCGCGTCTAGCACCACCACTGCGCAATCCGCGACGCGGAGTGCCCCCCTGACTTCGCCGACGAAGTCGATATACCCCGGCACATCCAACACATTTATCTTCGTCTGTTGCCACTCACAAGGAATGATGGAGGCGTTGATCGAAATCTTACGCGAAATCTCTTCCTCGTCGTAGTCGGATGTGGTTGTTCCATCGTCCACGCGTCCCAAGCGATTGATCACGCCGGTGTTATACAACATCGCTTCCGACAGTGAAGTCTTCCCTGAGCTGCCATGCCCTAACAAAACTACGTTTCTCAATTGTTCTATTTTATACTCTTTTGTCACGAAAGCCTCCTAAATAAATAAGTTTCTCAGCTATGATAGCGATATATCGCAATTCACAGGACTTTTATTCACCATAAATGCCCTCGAATAACGCGAGGGCATGGATAACTAGCCAAAGAAATATTATAACACAATAAACTATATAGAGCAACTCATTGCAGTATCCATTCATCATACAGCGCGGTCAAATCTTGTCCCGATACTTCCTGCGCGACACGCATGAAATCACCGGGTTTCACTACGCGGTATTTGTAGTCATTGAGATACCGCTGCAAAATCGCCCAGTACGTGTCATCACCTACTTCAGCGCGCACCGCGTCGAAGAAGAGCGCGGCTTTGGCGTAGACGATCGCTTCGTAGTAGTTTCCAAACGCCTGCGCGGGTTGACTTACTTGCATATCAAGATTGTTATCCACCAGATATTGATAGGGGGCGCGCAGCCGTCTGGCGATTAACTGCTCCGCCGCGCCGCGCCCGTGCATAATTTCGTAGTAGAGCATACTGGTGTATTCGACCAGTCCCTCGTCCAACCACGGCTCCTTGACCTGATCGTTGCCCACCATGCCGTACCACCACTGATGCGCCACCTCGTGCGCCACGCGAAGTTCCAGCCCCTCACTTTCGCCGGTATAAAGTTTATCGCCGATCATCACCAGCCCGGGATATTCCATCGCGCGAATACCCATCGGGGCTTCTACTACGTCGAACTCGGAGTATGGATAGGGCGCAATTCTGTCGTTGTATATTCCCAACGCCGCCGCGCCGTAGCTCAGCGCGGCACGGCCTCCCGCTTCATGGCGCGGTAGATAATACGAGTTGACGGTCGTGGACAGCATCGTGCTGCTCGCGACGCGATATTGGTCGCTCATCACCACTGCGAAATCGCGCACCGGTCCCGCCCAGCATTCCCACGCGCGCATGTCGTCCGCGTTGTCGGTGATAGTGTGAGTGAAACAGGTGCTCGCGACTATCATTGACGCGGGGGTGGTCATCACGACATGATACCAGGCAGCCTCGCTGTAGGTCGCGTCGCTGTAGGTCGGCGCGATATCTAGCTGCCAAACTCCGCCATCGTAGACGGCTAGTTGCGGATAGACGTTGACCAGACTAAGCACATCGCGGGCGTAGCCGAACAGGTGATAATCGTCGTTATCCGCCGCGTCGTTGAACACCGGATAAACGGCGGTGAAGTCCAGATTTACGTCCACCGATTCCGAGGCGGGCAGCGGCTCCGGCAGGCGTATTTGTACCGCGCTCGCCTCCGCGAGATGATACGCCTCTGTCGCCTGTTCGCCCACCATTACGTTGTAAATGCGCGCTTTGCCTCCGTATTGTTCTAAATTGGGATACAGTCGCAGGTAAATCTCTATCAATTCCGCGCCGGTGGTGTTGGTGAAGCGTATCCTTTCGCGTCCGTTGACTACCGCCTGTTCGGTGTCGATTTGCAGCGCGATGTCGTAGTGAGGTAGCATGGGCAGCGCATCGATATCTCCCTGTGC
>CAZSIG010000295.1:0-5450 GCA_964606195.1 uncultured Anaerolineales bacterium | reverse complement strand
TCTGCGCTCTCCGCGTGCTCGGCGGTAAGATTATTCTGAACTTGCGTAAGTCCTAATACATAAAAGGGAAGGGCGCGAATTCGCGCCCTTCCCTTTTTAAGTCGTAGCTAAAAGTAATCTGCTTAATCGCTACTCTCGCGAGTCAATCACGAATATCACGAATTTGCGAATAGCCCCGAATAAAAAAGCAAGAAAATTCGCGTCATTTGTCCATTTGTGACATTCGTGATCTATGTCTAACTCAACTTAACCAATCCCCAACCCGTGCGCATCAGTGTCCCATCACTTTGCTTGCAACTGTTGCACCAAATGCGCGATAGCCTGCGCCGATTCCTCAATTCGCACTTTCCCCGTATTGATTACTATGTGATAGAGCATCGAATCACCCCAGCGAATTCCGAAGAGTCTACCCAGATACTGCGACGCGGCGCGGTCTTTCTTCGTGATTATTTCATCCACTTCTGCTAGGCTCAAGTTCGGTTTTCGCGCCATGATGCGACTGATGCGTTCCACCATCGGAGATTCTATCCGCACATGAAGCACGCCCGGCATATCCTGTAGAATAGCCTGTCCCCCGCGCCCGACAATGACCATGTCGCCATGCTTATAAGCGGCGCGAATGGTGTTCTGAATCATATCGAGGCATTGAACTTCGTCGAACTTCTCTACAGTTAATTCCCGTTCTCCGTCCGCGCTCTCCTGCCACGTCTCCCTTTCGGCAACGACGCGGGGACCGAAATGAAAGATGCTCTGTAGAAAATTGTCTACTTTGTAGTTCTCTTCGGAAAAATCTATCATCTCCTTCTCGGATAATCCGACCTTCTCCGCCACCTGCGCCATGACCACCTTATCGAAATAACTGTAGCCCAGTAGGTCACAAACTCGCGCGGCAATATCGTCCCCACCGCTGCCATACTGTCGAGAAATAGTAATGACCGCCATTGCTCACCTCCTTTTCTCTATTCTCCGAGTCGCGCCACTCGACTCGGAACTCACGTTTAAGATTGTGGCTACCCCGTAACTATATTATACCATAGTTCGAGACTGTTTTCAATAGCCCCGCGTGAGTTTTAAGCTTACTTACTATTTATGCAGCGCCTTACCGCGCGCATCCAACGAAGCCTCCATTAGCACCTCTGCCAGCGTCGGATGTCCATGAATCGTCGCGTCGATGTCGTCCAGCGTTGCCTCAACCGCGAGGGCTAATCCCGCTTCGTGAATCAAATCGCTCGCATGAGGTCCGAAAATATGCACTCCCAAAACCTCACCGTATTTCTTATTCGCGACGATTTTGACGAACCCTTCACGCGTGCCGTAACTCAAAGCCTTGCCGTTCGCCGCGAATGGGAAATTCCCTACAATCACCTCATAGCCATCTTCGCGCGCCTGTGCTTCGGTCAACCCCACGCTCGACGCTTCGGGGTGGGTGAACACGCACGATGGCACAGTTTTGTAATCGACTTCCTCATCGTGCCCCATGATATTCTCCGCCGCGATTTCACCCTCGCGCTCCGCGACGTGTGCCAGCCAGATGCCCGGCTTCACATCACCGATGGCGTATACCCCCGGCACGCTCGTTTGCAATTTCGAGTCGACCGTTATTCCGCCGCGTTCGTATTCTATCCCCGCGGCTTCTAACCCCAAGTCCTCCACGTTAGGTTTGCGCCCTACGGAGACCAATATTTTATCCGCCGCGATATCTAGTTCCTTCTTCGGCGTCGTCACATGCGCTGACAACTTTCCATCCACTTCTTCGAGCTTTTCCACGCGGCTGTCAAGGTACAATTTTATCTTGCGTCGTTTGAACGATTTCTCCATCGCGGAGCCGAGTTCGGTGTCCATAGTGGGAATCAGGTTACTCAACATCTCTACAATCGTCACCTTCACCCCAAAAGTGCTGAAAATCGTCGCGAACTCTACGCCGATAACCCCGCCGCCGATGATTAACATGCTCTCCGGCAGCTCTTCCAACGCCAACGCGCCGGTCGAATCGATCACACCGGGCGCGTCGAAGCCGGGCAGGGGCAGCATCGCCGGGCGCGACCCCGTCGCGATGATGATATTATCGCAAGTGAGTTTCTGTTTACTGTCATTTGTAGTGATCTCTACTTCATGTGCGGCAGTGAACGTGGCGCGCCCTTTAATCAAGGTAACGCCCGCGCGTTTCAGCAATCCGCTTACGCCGGTAGTCAGCATTTTGACGATGCGCGCTTTACGTTTCTGTACCGCGCCCCAATCTACACTCACATCCTCCGCGCTCAAGCCAAAACTTTTAGCATCTTCCATCAACTCGTAAACTTCCGCGCTGCGCAACAGCGCCTTCGTGGGAATACAACCGACGTTCAGGCAAACTCCGCCGACTTCATTCTTCTCAACCAGCGTCACCTTCGCGCCCAACTGCGCGGCGCGCAACGCCGCGACGTACCCACCCGGACCAGCTCCAATAATCAAAATCTCTTTGTCTGTCATTTACTCCTTTTCTCCTGTTCGAGCTTTCAGCTATCAGCCGTCAGCCGATTTTTGTGATCATAGAACTCATGGGGACTGGTTCAGTTGAGTTGGATATAGATCACGAATACCACGAATGGCCAAATTACGCGAAATTTCCTCTTTTATTATTCGGGCTATTCGTAAATTCGCGACATTCGTGATTAAATCGCGTTGGTTTATCCAAAATCCAATAGAACTGAACCAGTGCCAACTCATGTAAATTCATAATAATTTTACCGCAGAGGACGCGCTGAGTGCAGAATTATTCTTCTAGGCTCTTTGAAAGTTCGCATGGTAGGGCAGGTTTCTTACCTGCCCTATCCATAAGTACCCCAACGGCGGCTATGGAAAGCCGCCCTACAAGTCACTTTCTTCGCGCCCCATGCAAAGTCCCAGAGCCCCTTCTTCTAAAGAAACTCCGCGTCCTCTGTGCTCTCTGCGGTAAGTTACAGCGCGATCTATGTAAATTCTATCTCTTATCGCTCGGCTCTTTGCCCTGGTCAAGAGAATAATTCCCACTATCCTCTATCTCCGGCTCGGCGATCTTCTCCGCGATGACGAGTATCTTGAGCAACAACACAATCACCGCGATTACGCCGCCCAATCCCAACAATCCAATACAGAACAGCCCGCTTAGAATCGCGAAAATTCCTCCTACCGTTTCCATAAACACCTCCATATTCTTATTCTTGTAGCCGCAGGCTTAGCCTGCGGCAACCGCACCCGTCAAGGGTGCGCCTACAATATCGAACTCAGCGGTGAAAAACGCGCCTTACTAATCGCTAAACAACCCGCGCACCACGCCGCCGACGATATCGCTTTGGGCGTGACCGCCGGAACTGCCGCCGCTCGATGGCATATACTGCGACATTCTGCGCACAAGATTCATCATCGGCATGGTTTGCAACCAGATTCTCCCGGGACCGCTCATGCGCGCCAGAAATAGCCCCTCACCGCCGAAGAAGATATTCTTAATCCCCTTCACCATCTGGACATCGAAATCGACCGTTGGCTCGAACATCGCGACGTTGCCCGTATCCACCATCATCGTTTGCCCTTTTTCGAGTGTGTACTCGACCACTTCGCCATCCAACTCGACGAACGCCATTCCCGGCCCCGTGAGCCGCTGCATGATGAAGCCCTCTCCGCCGAAGAACCCCGCGCCGAGCCGCTTGCGCCACGCGATCTCCAGATTCACGCTCTTCTCCGCGCACATGAACGCGTCCTTTTGCACGACGATCGATTGGCCCTGCCCCAAATCGAGCGGAATAATCTTACCCGGAAATTCCGACGCGAACGCGGCGATTCCTTGACCGCTCTTCACCGAAAACTCCACCATAAAGAGCGATTCACCGGAGAACATTCGCCCGATCATCTTGCCGAATCCGCCGCCGCTGGTCGTCTCCATCTTCACGTTCGCGGACATCCAAGACATTCCGCCAGACTCCGCGTAGACCACTTGCCCCGGATGCAGTTCCAGCACCGCGGCGGGCAACGTCGTTCCCACAAGTTGATATTTCAGTCCTGACGCGCTCGTGCCGCTGTACGACACATCCATATCCGGCAGGTCGATGCGTTGCCCCGCTTCCGGGACGTAATCCTCCACTTCATCAATCACCGATGCCCCACAATTCGCGCAGAAACCTGTACCTTCTTTCAACTCCGCGCCACATTCTCGACATTTCATAGTTTCACCCTCCTAAATATAAACTACTCTGTTTGATTTAATATAGATACTCTATCTATTTTACGAAAAAACCGCGTAATTGTTCCGCCAGAATTTATTCACCTGTTCTAACGCCCTTTGTGTGGTTTACATGAGTAGACACTCCCCATTCATGTTACCCACGTAGCGAACGAACCCCCGCGATGAAAAATCGCGCCCCCATAACAAACATGATTATCCCCACCACGATGCCCATGACAAACGCCACGCCCTGCAAAATCGCACTCGCGCTGACCAATCCGAGCAAAATCAGACAACTGCCTACCCCTAATTGTACGGTACCGCGCGGCATCCCGCGCGCCCGCAGCGCGATGGTGAGTGGAATGAAAGCCAACGCGAAGGGCGCGAAACCGCCGCTGAGCCGCCACCACCTATAGCCCACGTCGGCGAACATGGCGGATAACATGATGCCGAAGGAGATTATCACCAAAATCCCTGCACCAATGAACAGGACGATGCTCAGCCAGCTACGCGTGTACCACTCCATCGCCGCGACGCGGTCGAATAGTTCGAGCATACGCTCCATATTCACGAACTTGAACAGCGCAACGCTGAGCATAATCGCGCCGATTAGCAGAAAGATGCTCCCAATCAACGCGCCGACGAGGTCTACATCGAGGGCGAGAAACGCGGTGGTGACGCTTCCACCAACGCTTGTGAAAATCATCCCCATAAATAGCAAAATGCCCGCAGGATTGCTGAGAAACCGGCTCATCTTCTTGCCCGCCTGGTCTCCCCATACAAAAGTGGTGACCGCCGCGCCGCCCATGACCGCGATTTGAATGAGCCAAGGCCAAAGAAATGGCTGCGTGGCGAAAAATGCTAAGCCCATCACCAGCGGAATGCCGCCGAAAAAGCCGCCCCATATCACAAAAAATAGACTAGGCATTATCGTCTTCTTGAGAAGACCGCGCAGGCCGTTTCCCAATGCCGCGCCGCCGATGACATTAAATAAACAGAAAAAAGCTAATATACCGAGAATTCCAATATCGTCCATAAGTTTGCGTCAATCCTGCTAATCCGCGTTCTATTTGATAGTTTACTTTCTCGCAATAGTGTATCACGAAAAGAATAGCGTGAAACACTACCTATAAAATATTCGGGTATTCCTAGAAATTAGGGGACTGGTTCAGTTGAGTTGGATATAGATCACGAATAACCCAAATGGTCAAATTACGCGAATTTTCTTGCTTTTTTATGCGGGCTATTCGTAAATTCGCGCCATTCGTGATTA
>CAZSIG010000294.1:2731-5458 GCA_964606195.1 uncultured Anaerolineales bacterium | reverse complement strand
AAGTGCGCGACCTGGTGCGCGCCCATATCGAACGACAACGCGGTGTTTAGGCGTGGTTAGCGTCTCCATAGCGCACCCCGTGAGTGAACTCACGGTTGCTATGAGAAACGCGCTGAAGCGCGTTATGTTCCGGTAGCCGCGCCGAGTGAACTCGGCGGCGGCGCGAGGCGCGGTCCGGAGGGGTAATTTGAAGGTGTCAGGTACTTAGATTTCTAATGTCTAACACTACAACGAGATTTCGTAACCGTAGCACTTTAGAAATGTCATTCTGAGGAGCGCAGCGCCGAAGAATCTCGTTTCAGGAAGTAATAGTCCGCCGGAAAACGAGATTCTGCGCTCCCGCTGGTCGCTCAGAATGACATCCTAGCGCGAAGTCTCGTTGTAGTACTAATTTCTAACTATGATAGTTTGGCAGTTAAATTTCTACGCGATATTGATGTTTATAACCGCGGGCATCGCGGGCGGGGTAGCAGTTTATTTTTGGCGGCGGCGTCCCGCGCCGGGCGCGTTCTCCGTATCCCTGCTCATGCTAAGCGTGACTGAATGGTCGTTGGGTTACGCGCTGGAATTAGGTAGCCCGACGCTATCCGCTAAGTTATTTTGGACGAATTTTAATTTCATCGGTATCGTCGCGGTTCCGGTACTCTGGTTGATCTTCGCCCTCGAATATACCCACCGCGAGCGTTGGCTGACGCGCCGTAATGTGATCGCGGCATTTATCCCTTCGCTGATAACCCTGTTGCTGGTTTGGACTAACGGCGCGCACGGCTTGATTCGCAGCGCGGTCGCGGTGGATACCACAGGGCCGATCGCGGTGCTAAATCCAACTTACAGCGGCGGCTTTTGGGCGTTTTGGGCTTATTCCTTCGTTTGTACATTTCTGGGCACGGTGTTGATATTACACTCACTCATCACTTCTCCCGGACTGTACCGTAATCAAGCGGCGGCGTTATTGATCGGCGCGTTAGCCCCCTGGATTGGAAATACCATCTATCTCTCAGGGCTGAGTCCGCTCTATGGGTTAGACCTGACTCCCTTCTCGTTCATGGTGACGGGGGTAGTGACAGCTTGGGGGTTATTTCGATATGGGTTGCTCGATGTGGTGCCGGTGGCGCGCGACGCGGTCATCGAAAATATGCAAGATGGCGTGGTCGTGTTGGACGAGCGCGACCGCGTCATAGACCTCAATCCGGTCGCGCAGCAGATTATTGGGCACACCGCCGCGCAGGCTATTGGTCAGCCTGTGGCTAAGGTTTTACCCCGTTGGACTGAACTAGCTGAGAATCACGCGAAAATGGCTGATACCTACACTCGGCTCGTTCTGGATGAAGGTGAGGCGCGCCGCTTCTATGAATTGCGAGTCACGCAATGGAGTGATACGCGCAAAAAACGCACCGGAAAATTGCTCGATATGCGCGATATTACCGAGCGGCAATGGGCGGAGGATGCGCTGCGCCGCCGCGATCATTTACTACAGGGTGTGGCGGAGGCTAATAATTATCTGTTGACTGTCAGTGATTATAATCGCGCCATTAACCTCGCGTTGGAGACCTTGGGCTTGGCGGTGGGAACGGATAGAGCTTATATCTTTGAGAATCATGACCATCCCGAGACCGCGGAACATTTGATGAGCCAGCGGTTTGAATGGACGCGCGATAGCGTCACCGCTGAGATAGATAATCCTGAATTGCAAAACCTCTCCTACAATGCCCTATTTCCCCGATGGTATGAAATCCTCACGAATGGCAGCGCGGTCAACGGACTAGTACGGGAGTTTCCAGAATCAGAGCGGCAGATTCTGGAACCGCAAGATATCGTCTCTATATTAGTTGTGCCGATTATGACCGAGGGAGAATGTTGGGGCTTCATCGGTTTTGATGATTGTCACACGGAGAGAGATTGGCTCGATAGTGAGATCGCGGTGCTCTTCGCGGCGGCGGCTAGTATCGGCGGCGCGGTGGAACGACAGCGCTCAGAACTGGAGCTACAAGAGGCTAAAGAGGCGGCTGAAGCCGCGAGCCGCGCCAAGAGTACATTTTTAGCGAACATGAGTCACGAGCTGCGCACTCCCCTCAACGCGATTATTGGATACAGCGAACTGTTACAAGAAGATGCTGGAGAGGGGGATTACACCAGCCTCGACGAGGATTTGGAGCGCATCAGAGCCGCGGGGAGGCATCTCCTCTCGCTCATCAGCGACATCTTAGACGTTTCTAAAATTGAAGCGGGCAAGATGGAGCTGCAATTGAATTACTTCAGCGTGCAAACTTTGCTCGATAACGTAGTGAAGACCGTAAGCCCGTTGGTGGAAGATAATAACAATGAGCTAGAGGTAAAGTGTGAATCTGAACTCGGCACTATGCACGCGGATATGACCAAGCTGCGGCAGATATTGCTAAACCTGTTGAGCAACGCGGCGAAGTTCACCACCGGAGGAAAAATAACGCTGACCGTCGAGCGCAGCGAGCCGCTATCTTCTGCAGGCTGGTTTATTTTTCGCGTCGCGGATACCGGCATCGGCATGAACGCACAACAGAAGCAAAAACTCTTTCGCGCTTTCACGCAGGGAGATGATTCTACCACGCGGCAGTATGGAGGAACGGGACTCGGTTTGGCGATCAGCTATCACTATTGCGAGATGATGGGCGGGGAAATCATGGTGCAGAGTGAAGAGGGAGTAGGCTCGACCTTCACGGTGTATCTCCCCGCGTCCGCTGCCAATCAAAT